>NZ_JBEOVY010000002.1:0-74753 GCF_040295745.1 Saccharopolyspora sp. NPDC002686 | reverse complement strand
GGAAATCGGACCTCCGATTTCCATTGAATTTGCGTCGGGTGACGGAGCTAGGGGCGGTCGTCCGGGGTGAGGAGGGCCAGGGCGGGTGCGGCTTTGGCGAGGACTTCGCGCCATTCGAGGTTCGGGTCCGAGTCCGCGGTGATCCCGCCGCCGACGCCCAGGTGGAACAGCCCGTCGGCGTGCTCCAGGGTTCGGATGGCCACGTTGAGCTCCAGGCCCGCGACCGGCGAGAACATGCCGACCGCGCCGCAGTAGACGTCGCGCGGCTGCGACTCCAGCTCGGCGATGATCTCCAGCGCCCGCACCTTCGGCGCACCCGTCACCGAGGCGGGCGGGAACGTCGCCGCCAGCAGCTCCGAGTTCGGCAGGTCTTCGGGGACTTCCGCCCGCACGTCCGAAACCAGGTGCCACACGCCCGGGTGCGGTTGCACGTCCAGCAGCCGCGGCACGGTGACCCGCCCGACCTCGGCGACGCGGCCCAGGTCGTTGCGCGCCATGTCCACGATCATCACGTTCTCCGCGATGTCCTTCGCGGACGAACGCAGCAGGTCGGCGTTGCCGTCGTCCTGCGGGCCGCGGCGCGGCAGCGTGCCCTTGATCGGGCTGGAGTGCACCACGCGCCCGCGCCGGGTCAGGAACAGCTCGGGGGACAGCGACGCGATCGCGCCCCACCGCCCGGCCACGTACGCCGCCCGCGCCGGCCGGAAACGCGAACTGCCCTCGGCGAACACCTCCAGCGGATCGCCCTCGAACGGCACCTCGAAGCGGCTGCAGATGTTGGCCTGGAAGATCTCGCCCGCGCCGATCGCCTCGACGCAGCCCAGAACGGCCTTGCCGTGCTCGTCGGGATCCGGGCCCCGCACCGGCCCGGCCGTCCACCCGGCAGGCGGCGGGTCCTCCGCGCGGACCAGGTCGGCGAGCTCGGCGATCAGCTCGGGCGGAACCCCGCCCAGCGCCTCGAACCACCACTGCCCGCTCGAGTCGCGCCGGAGCACGTGATCGGCCCACCCCCACGCGGCCGTCGGCAGCCGGCGGGGGTGCAGGTGCTGGCCGGGATCGGTGAGCCCGTAACCGAGGTAGCCGATCCAGCCGCCGCCGACCGTGCCGGGCTCGGCGGACGTCGCAGCGGTGTCCAACGTCGTGAAGGCGCGCTCGGGCGGGACGGCGTCGATCCGCACCGACGGTGCGAGGACGGCGGAGCCGCCGAACCAGTCGCCGGTCAGCGCGGCGGGCGGAGGCAGTCCGCGGCGGCGCGCGCGAACCGCGAGACGGCGCAGCACCTGCTCGGCACTCGCCGTCCCGTCGATCGGCTGGGTGAGGACGGGCACGGCGCCAGTATGGCCCTGCCCGACATCAAGGCCCACGGCCGCCAACAGCCTTCCTGGCCTGCGGAAACATCATCTCCGCGTACGGTGTCGGCATGGTGCGCGTGTTGGGTGCGACGAGGCTCACCCGGATCACCGGCGAGGATTCGGTCAACCGCACCGCCAGCCGGTTCGGGATCACCGCCACTGACCTGGGGATCTTGTGGGACGACGGGCGGGGCGGGGTGCTGGTCGCGTTCGGCGACACCTACGGCGAGGGCTGGGGCGGGCACGGCGCCGGGCCCAGGCACGCCGACTGGCGGTTCAACGTCATCGCCCGGTCCACCAACACCGATCTCGACGCCGGGCTGAAGTTCGACTGGGTCTTCCCGCGCGACGACGGAACCGCTGGTCAGTGCCTGCCCGGCGACCCCGGCTGCCGCGAGCACACCGTCATCCCGACCGCCGGCATCGCCGTCGGCGGCCGCAACTACCTGCACTACATGTCCGTGCGCCGCTGGGGGATGCCGGGCGTGTGGCACACCAACTACGGCGCGCTGGCCTACTCCGACGACGGCGGGCTGACCTGGGCGAAGTCGACGACGGCGGTCTGGCCGAACCGCGGCCAGCGCTGGTGGAGCCGCTTGCGGCGGCGGAACCCGGGCGGCCACCCGTTCCAGATGATCGGCTTCGCCGGGGTCGTGGACGGCCGCGTGCACCTCCTCGGCACGCCGAGCGGGCGGTTCGGCGCCGGGCACCTGGCGCGCGTCGACGCCGACGGCCTGCTGGAACCGGCGGCGTACGAGTACTGGACCGGCACCGGCTGGAGCAGCGACGCGTACGCCGCCGAACCGGTGCTCAGCGCCCCGGTCGCAGAGCTGTCCGTGCAGTTCAACAGCTACTTCGGGGAGTGTCAGACGACTGCTTCTTCGGCGTCTTCCGGGGTGCTGTCGTCCCGCACCGGAAGGGTCGCGAAGGCCGCCGGCGGTTCCTGCCAGTACGTCGCCGAGGCGCCGTCCTGGATGGCCTGCCAGACGCGTTCCGGGGTCGTCGGCATGTCGATGTGGCGGACTCCGAGGTGCTTGACCGCGTCGACCACCGCGTTCTGCACCGCCGGCGTCGAACCGACCGTCGCCGACTCGCCGATTCCCTTGGCGCCCAACGGGTTCAGCGGGCTCGGGGTCTCGGTGTTGGTCACCTCGAACGAGGGCAGGTCCGCCGCCGACGGGATGGTGTAGTCGGCGAGGGTACCGGTCTCCGGGTTGCCCTCCGCGTCGAAGGTCACCTGCTCCCACAGCGCCTGGGCGATGCCCTGCGCCGCACCGCCGTGCTGCTGTCCGCGCACCAGCATCGGGTTGATGATCCGGCCGCAGTCGTCCACCGCGATGTGCCGCAGCGGGCGGACGAAACCGGTCTCCACGTCCACCTCGACCACCGAGACGTGCGCGCCGAACGGGAACGTCGCACCACCGGGCGCGAAGTCGATGTTCGCTACCAACCGCTCGCCGTCCTCGGCCGCAGCGCGGGCCAGTTCCGCCCAGGCGATGGTCGCGCTGGGCACCCCGGCCACGCCCAGCTCCCCGCCGTCGGTCAGCTCGATGTCGTCGACGGAGGCCTCGAGCCGGGCCGCGGCCAGTTCCTTGGCCTTGCGCAGCACCTCGCCACCGGCCTCCTGCACCGCGCTTCCGGCGATCTGCAGCGACCGCGACCCGCCGGTGCCACCACCGCGCGGCACTTCGGCGGTGTCGGACTGGATGAACTCGATGTCCTCCATCGGGATGCCCAGGGTGTCGGACACGATCATCGCGAACGAGGTCGCGTGCCCCTGGCCGTGCGCGGAGGTCCCGACCTTGATCCGGGCGCCGTGCTCGTGCACCTCGACCTCGGCGTACTCACCCGAACCACCGCCGGTGATCTCCACGTAGGCGCTGGTCCCGATGCCGAGCAGCACCTTCTCCCCGGCTTCGATGCGCCGGGCCTGCTCAGCGCGCAGCGCCTCGTAGTCAGCCAGGCGCAGGGCCTCGTCGTAGGGCAGCGCGTAGTCGCCGCTGTCGTAGGTGGCACCGAGCAGCGTCTTGTGCGGGAACGACTCCGGGACGAGGAAGTTCTTGCGCCGCAACGCAACCGGGTCCATCTCCAGCTCCGCGGCGGCCAGGTCGACCATCCGCTCCAGCATCGCGGCGGCCTCCGGCCGTCCAGCACCGCGGAACGCGCCGACCGGGGTCGTGTTGGTCAGCACCGCCACGCCGTCGTAGCTGATCTTCGGGATGTCGTAGACGCCCTGCGCCATCATCCGCGTCGAGCTCAGCGCGAGAGCCCCGCCGAAACCGGCGTAGGCACCGCCGTCACCGATCACGCGGCAGCGCAGCCCGGTGATGGTGCCGTCGCGGCGCAGGCCCAGTTCCGCGAACTGCACCTGGGCACGACCGTGCGGCATGCCCTGCATGTTCTCCGAGCGCGTTTCCACCCATCGGACCGGACGGCCCAGGCGCAGCGCGACCGCGACGGCGACCGCGTGCTCGGAGATCGCTCCGGCCTTGCCGCCGAAACCGCCGCCGACGTGCGGGGAGATCGTCCGCACCCGCTCCGGTTCCCAGCCGAACGTCTTGGCCAGCCCGTCCCGCAACCCGTGCGGCATCTGGGTGGACACGTGCACCGTGACGTCGTAGTCCTGGTCCGGGCCGCCGGGTTCCACCGCGATCGCGTTGCCCTCCAGCGGCACCACCGCGACGCGCTGGTTCTCGATGCGGGCGCGCACCACCACTTCGGCGTCGGCGAGCACATCGGCACCGGCCGGGTCGCGGAACCCGCCGGCCACGTTCGACCCGAGTTCCGGGAACTGCTGTTCGGCGTCCGGGGCCAGCGCCTGCTCCGGGTCGGCGACGGCGGGCAGCTCCTCGTAGTCGACGTCGACCAGTTCGATCGCGTCGGCCACCGCGGCGGCGCTCTCCCCCACGATCACCGCGACGGGCTCGCCCACGAAGCGCACCCGGTCGGTGGCCAGCGGCGGACGCGCGCAGTTCGGGTTGAGCTCGACGAACGGCGGCGGGATCGGGACGTCGAGGTCGGCCGCGGCGAAAGCACCGACGATGCCCGGTGCGTCGGCGGCCGCCGCGACGTCGACGCCGGTGATCTCGGCGTGCGCGACCGGCGAGCGGACGAATCCGAGGTGCAGCGCGCCGTCGATGTTCAGGTTGCCGACGTAGGTGCCCCGACCGCGGAGCAGTTCCGGGTCCTCGACCCGTTGGACCTCGGTCCCCAGCAATGAACCCACCATGTGCGAAACCCTATCCGTCACGCCGTCGCGAAGCAGCGAAAATTGTGGTTGCGGGAGTGGATCAACGCACGGCGGGCCGGCGAAATTCCCGCGCTCACCCGATGCGCTCCCACAACGACGGTTCCACCTCGGCCAGGCGGTGCGGCGTCGGCAGTTCCCAGCACGGCCGGACCTCGCTCAGTTCCCGGTGCGCGCGGACCAGACCGGCGAAGTCCCGCGGGAACGCCCGCCGGTCCACGCCGAGCAGCGTCCCCCGCTGCTGCGCCCGCGCCACCAGCTCCTGCCAGCCCTCGATGCCCATCAGCCCGATCGACTCGGTGCCGTGCGAGAAGAGCATCAGCCTGATCTCGTCGAAGGTCCGGGTGTCGAGGTAGTCGCGGAGGGCGCGGTGCGATCCCTCGGTGTTGAAAGCCATCCAGAACGGCACCGATCCGGTGCGCAGGGTCCACCAGGGTTCCAGCAGCAGGAAGGACTCCACCAGCAGCCGACCGGTGGGCAGGCCGCGCTGCGCGTACCAGGCCCGGTACTGGTCGGCGACCAACGGACTCAACTGCTCGGGGTGGTCGAACTTCATGCGCCGCAACGAGAAGCGGTGCTGCTGGGCGGCCTCGTCCAGGTCCGCCAGCAGCTCCGGCTCGAAGCCCCACTCGGCTTCCGGTGCCTGCTCGTCGGGTTCCGGCGGACGCCAGGTGCTGAGCTCCGCGCCGTAGCGGCGCAGCAGGTCGGCCACGCGCGGACCGCCGGCGTGGTACTCGGCCGCGGACGCCCCGCCGAGGGCACCGAACTGGAAGACGTGGCGCGGCCCGAGCCGGGTCACCGGCCAGGACAGGCCGCACTCGACCGACACCACCACACCGCCGGACTCCAGGTGGTCGCGCGAGAACCGGCGGTAGGCGTCCGGCAACCGCCGCCACTTGACGCGGAAGTAGGACATCCCGGCGATCATCAGCCGGTCCTGGTTCGGGTCGTGCATGTGGTGCAGCACGAGGTCCGGGTTCGCCGCCAGCAACCTGGCGGCCGGAGCGCGCCCGCACTCCATCTCCGCTTGCGGGTCGTCGCGGTCCACACCGCGCCGCCGCACCGGGATCAGGAGGGTTTGCGGCAACCACGGTGCTCCTAAGGCCGCGGCCAGGTGCACCAGCGCTCCGTTCGAGGAGCCGATGAACACCACCGGGTACCGGCGGCGCGGGTAGTGGTCGACGACCCAGGACGCGAGCCGATCGGAATCGACCTCGCCCAAGCGCGTGGGTGGCAACGCCTCGCTCACGCCGCTGGCCGCGTAGATCCGGCCCGCCCATCGCGGTGGCAGCCGGTTGACCCCGGACAGCACGGCGCCTCGCACCGGTTCCAACGCTCTCGGCGCCTGGCCAATCGCGGGGATGTCCCGTCCCGCGAGGTAGCGCGACAACGCCCGGAGCATCCCGGTCGCGGAATCGAACGAAGCTGCTGCACGTCCTGGCACCCAACGACCCCACCGTCCCTTCTGCACGCCGTTCGGAGCGGTGCGCTCAGTGCCGGGGGACCATGCGCCGCCGGTGGGTCGGTCTCGGCATCGATTCCAGTCCGCAGAGGATCACGAAGCCCAGCACCGCAAGCCCCGCGTGCAGGAAGTTCTCCGCCGGGCCGAGCAGGAGCGGCGTTCTTCCCTTGTCCAGCGTGCTTTCCGCGGTCCCGTAGACGAACAGCAGCACCCCGCCGACCGTCTGCACCGTCGCGCACAGCACTGCGCAGCGGCGCCACGGGGCGGCGAGCACCGCGACCGCGCCGAAGCTGAGCAGCAGCAGGCTGTGCGCGGTGTTGAGCTGGAAGACGAGGAGCACCGGGACATCACCCGATGCGTGCCAGCCGGCGTTGGCCAGCCCCAGCAGGCCGAGCGCGATCAGCAGCAGTCCTTCCGCGGCGAGCAGCAGTTGCCAGCCCGCCTTCGGCGACCACCGGCGAGGATCCATCCGCACCTCCGGGCACACGACTGCGCTTCCGAGATGCCCGCCGCGCGGCGATCGAAAACCTGTCGCGCTGCCCGTTGACCGGCCCTGTCCGCGACTGTAGTTTTCACGTCCATCGCATTTCGTTCACAGATGTGAAAATGCCCAGCCTGCACGAAGGAGTGCCAGATGGGTGCGCCCAACGCGACCAGCGACGACCCCTACCTCCTCACCGCGGACGGGATCAAAGAACCACCGCGCGGCTGGAAGTCCAGCCTTCGCTACCTCGGCCCCGGACTCATCGTCAGCGCCTCCATCGTCGGCTCCGGCGAGCTGATCGCCACCACCGCGCTGGGCGCCGAAGTCGGTTTCGCCCTGCTGTGGATGGTGATCCTGTCCACCGCGGTGAAGGTGGCCGTGCAGGCCGAGCTCGCCCGCTGGACGATCATCACCGGCAAGCCCGCCCTGACCGGCTACAACGAGGTGCCGCCGAAGATCGGCCGGATCGGCTGGATCAACCTGCTGTGGATGCTGATGGCGCTGTCCAAGCTGCTGCAGGTCGGCGGGATCATCGGCGGCACGGCGGTCTCGCTGAGCATGCTGGTGCCGGTCGGCGGAGATCCGCTCGGCTTCACCTCGCTGGCGGTGTGGACGACGATCCTGGTCGCCGGCAGCATCGCGCTGCTGTACTCCAACAACTACAGCCTCATCGAGCGCGGCGCCTTCGCGCTGGTCGCCGTCTTCTCGGTGGCGACCGTGGTGATCGCGCTCGGCCTGCCGTTCACGCCGTTCGGCTACGGCGGCGGCGACCTGCTGTCCGGCCTGACCTTCACCATCCCGGTCGGCGCGATCGGAGCGGCGGTGGCGATGTTCGGCATCACCGGCGTCGGCGCCGACGAGATCACGTTCTACACGTACTGGTGCGTCGAGAAGGGCTACGCCCGCTGGGTCGGGCCGAACGACGGCAGCGAGGACTGGCAGCGGCGCGCCCAGGGCTGGATCCGCGTGATGTACAAGGACGTCTTCCTGTCCTGGGTGATCTACACCTTCAGCACCCTGGCCTTCTTCGTGATGGGCGCGGCGGTGCTCCACCCGCAGGGGCTGGTGCTCGAGGGCAACGCGATGATCACCACCCTGTCGCAGATGTACACCGACGTGATCGGCGAGTGGGCTGCGGTCGGGTTCCTCATCGGCGCGATCGCGGTGCTCGGCTCGACCCTGTGGGCGGCGATCCCGAGCTGGTCGCGGATGTACGTCAACGTGCTGGCGACGTTGGGCGTGCTGGACTGGTCGGACGCGCGGTCCCGCCAGAAGTGGATCCGCGGTTTCACGGTCGGGCTGCCGATCGTGTGGGGCGCGACCTACCTGTTCATCAACTCACCGGTGGTCATGGTGCAGATCGGCGGCATCATGACCGGGATCTTCCTGCCCGCGGTGGTGGTGGCGACCTGGTACCTGCGCAACACGCAGGTCGACAAGCGCCTGCACGGCTCACGGGCGTTCAACACCCTGCTGGTGGTGAGCAGCGTCGCGATCAGCCTGCTGGGCGTCTACTCCCTGGTGAGCGTCTTCGGCGTAATCGACTGACCGGCAACGTCACTTGTGGCCGTGGTGCGGATGCTCGCTCGCGTTCTCGTGCTGAGTCGACTGGTGGTGCGTGTTGTGCCCGATCACCGTGTTCCCCGGTTGGCAGACCGAGTCGTTCATGTTGGTGCAGTTCGCCGGAACCTGTGCGTGCAATTCGAGCGGCGTGGCGGAGGCCAGTGCGGGGGCGCCGAGCAACAAGGGCACCACCAACGCGAAACCGGCCAAGCCCCGCAAGGTGGAACGCATCTCGTTCCGCCTCCGATCGATGAGTCGGTGACGAAGACACTTCCACCCTACAAACCGGCACATCACCGGGCACCGGGCCTAAAGACCCCGGCCCGGCCCGGTGATCAGGTCAGCGCGGCGCCATCCGGATCGCACCGTCGAGGCGGATGGTCTCACCGTTGAGGTAGGGGTTCTCGAGGATGTTGCAGGCCAGTGCGCCGAACTCGGCCGGGTCGCCGAGCCGCTTGGGGCTGGGCACCGAGTCCTCGAGCGACTTGCGGACGTCTTCGCGCAGGCGCCCCAGCAGCGGGGTGTCCATGATGCCCGGCGCGATGGTGCACACCCGGATCGCCTTGCTCGCCAGGTCGCGCGCCGCGCACAGCGTCATGCCGACGATGCCCGCCTTCGACGCGGTGTAGGCGATCTGCCCGATCTGCCCCTCGAACGCGGCCACCGACGCGGTCAGCACGATCGCTCCGCGCTCGTCGTCGACGGCGTCGTGCTTGGCCATCCGCGCGGCGCCCAAGCGCAGCGCGTTGTACGAGCCGATCAGGTTCAGCTGGATGACGTCCTCGAAGGGCTCCAGCGCTCCGGGCCGGCCGTCCTTCTCGACCAGCCTGATGCGTGCCCCGCGACCGGCGCAGTGCACCAGCGCGCGCAGCGGACCGGCCTCCTCGGCAGCGTCCAGGGCGGCCTCGAACTGCTCCACGTCGGTGATGTCGGCGGCCTCGAAGCGGGCGGATTCACCGAGTTCGGAGGCGACTTCAGCCCCCTGCGAGGTGGGCAGGTCGATGATGGTGACCCCCGCACCGGCCTTGACCAACTTCCGAGCGGTCGCCAGTCCCAGACCGGACGCGCCGCCGGTCACCGCTGCTGAAATGCCTTCCAGACGCATGCGCAGATCCCTTCCACACCGATGTGCTCGGCCAATTCAAGGCACGCCGCGCGGCAGCGGTCAAAGTCCGGTTCGCGAACGGAGCTGAAGGTTCGGCCTATATCCGGTGGACAGCCGGGTGAGAATCGACGGGTGAACAACCTGAGCATCGAGCCCACCGGAGTGGACCAGCCCGCCGTGGTCCGCTTGCTGCGCGAGTACACCGACGAGATGGCCAGTCGGTACTACGGTCGTCCCGCGACCGACGCCGAGGTGGATGCTGCGATCGCCGAGGACCCCAACAAGGGCCTGCACCCGCCCACCGGTGTGTTCCTGGTGGCCCGCGAAGGAACCGAACCAGCGGGGTGCGTCGGCATCCGCGAGCTCGAACCCGGTGTCGCGGAGCTGAAGCGGATGTACGTCAGGCCGCAGGCGCGCGGGCTCGGCGCCGGCGCCCGGCTCCTCGCCGCGGTCGAGGAGCACGCCCGGGATCTGGGCTACCGCGCGATTCGCCTGGACACCCGCAACGACCTGGTGGAGGCGCGAGGCCTCTACGCCAAGCACGGGTACCAGGAGATCCCCGCCTTCAACAACGGTCCTTACGCAGAGCACTGGTTCGAGAAGGTCCTGGGGTGACCCCGCATCCGCTGACGACCGCCGACGCGGGCGAGGTGCTGACGTTGCAGCGCGCTGCATACGTCCCCGAAGCGCAGGCGCACGACGACTTCCGGCTGCCGCCGCTGGTGGAGAGCCTCGACGACGTCCGCGCCGCCCTCGCCCGGCCGGACTGCCGGGCATGGGGTGTCCGCGAGTCGGGACGCCTGGTCTCCGCGGTCCGCGTGGAGCTGGGCGAGACCACGGCCGCGCTCGGTCGGCTGGTGGTCGCGCCGGACTGCCAGCGCCGGGGTCTGGGCACCGCCCTGCTGGCGCACGTCGAGCAGCACCTCCCGCCGAGGATCACCGCGATCGAGCTGTTCACCGGCGAACACAGCACCTCGAACCTGCGCCTCTACCAGCACCTGGGCTACCGGGAAACGCACCGGACCTCGGCCGGTCGCTACGAGCTGATCCACTTCCGAAAGGACCTGGGATGAAGGGACGCGTCGCACCACCGGTGCTCCGAACCGACCGGCTCACCCTGGAACCGCTGCGCGCCGATCACGCCGAGGAGATGTCCGAAGTGCTCGCCGCTCCGGAGCTCTACGACTTCATCGGCGGTGTCCCGCTCACCGCGACCGAACTGCGCGCCCGATACGAGCGGATGCTGGCGGGTTCGCCGGATCCGGAGGTGTCGTGGTGCAACTGGGTGATCCGCCTGCGCGCGGAGGACTGCCTCGTCGGCGCGGTGCAGGCGACGATCATCCCCGGCTACCCCGGCCCGGCGGCCCAGATCGCCTGGATGGTGGGAACGCCCTGGCAGAAGCGCGGTATCGCGAAGGAAGCGGCGCTCGCCCTGGTCGACTGGCTCCGCCGACTGCCGGTGCGCTGCGTCATCGCCCACGTCCACCCGGACCACCAAGCCTCCGCAGCGGTCGCAGCGGCGTCAGGCCTGGAACCCACCGGCGACACCCACGACGGAGAACTCGTCTGGCGATTGCCGCTCACGACCTGATCTCCTGCCGTCAGCAGTGGAAGCTTTCGCCCGGCACTACCGGCACTACGGGCGACGCCCCCGACGTGCTGGCCGCGCAGTCGCCGGTCCTCGTCCAGGACTGACCGCTGCTCAACCGTCGACGAGTTCGTCCAGGTGGCGCAGGGCTTCTGGGACCGGGTCGGTGGTTCGGAGGACGTGGTGGAGGTAGGTGTTGGCCACCACCAGCTTCCGGCGGCCGAGGCCGGTTCGGGCTTCGTGGTCGGCTTGTTCGAAGAGCAGCGCCGCCATCGTGGTCTGGGCAGCCAGGTCGGTGAACTCCCCGCACATCGCCTGGGCGTAGTCGTCGCTCTCGGCCAGCAGGGACTTGCCGAGGGACCGGATCCTGTCCACTTCGGACATCAGCGGCTCGGCTCCGGCCGCTACGTCCGGGTCGGTGATGCGTTCCAGCCGCTGCTGGGCGGTGTCGGCGAGCAGCTCGTGGGCGTTGTCCTTTCGGATGCAGCGCAGGACGTCGAGGGCGATCACGTTGCTGGAGCCCTCCCAGATCGAGCCCAGGTGGGCGTCGCGCACGAGCCTGGGGTTGATCCAGTCCTCGATGTAGCCGTTGCCGCCGCGGATCTCCATCGCCTCGCCGGTCACCACGCGCGCCTTCTTGCACAGGTGGTACTTGCCCAGCGGGGTCAGGACGCGGATCAGCCGGCGCGCTTCGGGGTCGCCGGCGTCGGCGCGGTCGAGCGCGGCGGCGGCTTCCAGCACGAATCCGAGGCCTGCTTCGGCGTGCAGCAGCATCGACAGCAGGGTTTTGCGCATCAGCGGCTGGTCGAAGAGCGGTTTGCCGAAGGCCACCCGCTGGCGGGTGTGCGCGACCGACTCGTTCAGCGCGCGCCGCATCAGCGCCACCGCTCGCATGGCGTTGGACAGGCGCGACACGTTGACCATCTCGGCCATCTGCAGGAATCCGCGGGACAGGTCGCCGACGGGCAGCGCGTAGCAGTCCTCCAGCGTCACCTCGCCGCTGGCCATCGAGCGGCTGCCCATCTTGTCCTTGAGCCGGTCGATCCGGTAGGTGTTGCGGCTGCCGTCCGGGCGCAGCCTCGGCACCATGAACATCCCGAGCCCCTTGGTTCCCTCCGGGCCGCCCGGAACCCGGGCCAGGGTGAGGATCACGTCGGCGGACACGTTGGAGGCGAACCACTTCTGGCCGCGCAGCGTCCAATGCGAACCGTTCGGGGTGGCCTCGGTGGCGGTGCGGCCGACGTCGCTGCCGCCCTGCTTCTCGGTCATGAACATCGCACCGGTCAGCAGCGAGTCGAAGTCCGGCGAGCTCAACCCGTCGATCTCGCGGGCGAACAGCGACTGGTCGCCGAAGCGGCGCAGCACCCGGGCCGCCGAGTCGGTCATCGAAACCGGGCAGAACAAGCCGAACTCGGCCTGCACGAACACGTACGACAGGCCGTACTTGACCACGTGCGGCACCGCGGTCGGCCAGCCGTGCACGCCCGGGCGGTGCGACATCGCGGCGAACCCGAACCGCTCGAACGCCAACCGCGACATCCCGGTGTAGGCCGGGTGGTAGACCACTTCGTCGACCCGCTCGCCCGCGGCGTCGTACTGGCGCAGCTGCGGCGGGTTGACCTCCGCGACCGCGGCCAGCTCGTCCAGCTCCCCGGCCGCGACCGCGCCGACGTCGCGCAGCACGGGTTCCACCCGCTCCATCGAGTCGACGTACCGGGCGAGCAGCGGGCGCAGAGCTGGATCGGCATCGGCGAAGTTCATGCCCAGCACGTTTCCACCGCCCGTCCTGAGCTGTCCAATACCGAATCGTCCCCCCGCTGAGACTCCCACCGACTCAATCCCCTCCGCGATCCGGAAGCAGGCGCCGGCCCGGTCCGCCCTCTACCGTGTGGTGGGAACCTCGGCGAGCGGGTGGGGTGGGACATGGTGGACGCGCAGCGGAAGCTGGTGCTGATCCGGCACGCGAAATCGGCCTGGCCGGACGACGCCGACGACTTCGACCGACCGCTGGCCACCCGCGGCCGCCGCGACGCACCGGCCGTCGGCCACTGGCTGCGCGACCACGCAGCGGCCATCGAGCTGGTGCTCTGCTCCCCCGCGATCCGAGCCCGGCAGACCTGGGAACTGGCCGCACCCGAGATCCCGGCCGAACCGAAGCTGAAGTACGACGACCGGATCTACGTCGCCTCGGCCCGCGAACTCCTGTCGGTCATCCACGAGATCCCGCCGACGGTCATGACCGCAGCCGTCATCGGCCACAACCCCGGCCTGGAGGACCTGGTCAGCCTGCTCACCGGAGAACCCGCGGTGCTCAAGACCGCAGCGATCGCGGTCCTGAGCACGCCGAACCCGTGGTCGGCCATCGGCGAGAACTGCGCCACCGCAGTCGAGTTCGCCAAACCGCGGGGCTGAAGCCGACCCCGCCACCGGCCTGAAGAAGCGCCGGTGGCGGGAACGGGTCAGGCTGGTTTGACCCCGGGGTGGCGGTCTTCGACCACGTAGGTGGCGCGGGTCGAGATCTCCGCGCCGGGGCGTTCGACGAACGGGACCACCCGGTAGTCGCTGCGCCAGAGCTCCGGTGTCAGGGTGCAGCGGACGTAACCGCGCTGGGAGTTGAAGAACTTCATGTGCGGGTTGGCCGCGAGCATCGTTCGGCCCTCGTCGGTCATGTCCGCGCCGTCTCCGCCGCTGGTGATCGACGTGCCGACGAACTCGCTGGCCACCGTGGGCGAGGCGGCGTCCTCGAAGTCGCTCTTGAGGTCCCAGGCGTAGTTCTGGTGCCGGTCACCGGTGATCACCACCAGGTTGCGCACCCCGCGCTCGGTCGCGCCCGCCAGCACCGCGTTGCGTTCCGCCACGTAGCCGTCCCACGGGTCCATGAACAGCTTCTTCTCCGGGCCCGCGTCGAGATCGGTCTCGCCCATCGGGGCCTGGTTGCCGATGATCTGCCAGCGCGAACGGCTCCCGGAGAAGCCGTCCAGCAGCCACTGCCGCTGCTGCTCGCCGAGGATCGTGCGGTCCGGGTCCAGCCGCTCGTCGCAGTCGTACTTCGAACCGTCACCGCAGGGCTGGTCGTCGCGGTACTGCCGGGTGTCGATCATGGTGAGGTCGGCCAGGTCGCCGAACGCCAACCGGCGGTGCAGGCGCACGTGCGGGCCGTCGGGCAGCGCGGTGCGCCGCAGCGGCAGGTTCTCGTACATCACCTGGAACGCCGCGGCCCGCCGCTTCCGGAACACCTCGGGATCGTCGTCGTCCTGGGAGATGTCACCGGCCCAGTTGTTGTCCACCTCGTGGTCGTCCATCGTGGTGATCCACGGGAACGCCGCGTGCGCGGCCTGCAGGCTCGGATCGGTCTTGAACAGCGAGTACTGCAGGCGGTAGCGGTCCAGGGTCTGGGTCTCCGACTTGAACTCCGAGCCCAGCGCGATGCCCCGCTTGTTGTCCGTCTGGTCGTACTCGTAGATGTAGTCGCCGAGGTGCACCACGAAGTCGAGGTCCTCGGCGGCCAGGTGCTCGTAGGGGGTGAAGAAGCCCGCGCTCCAGTTCTGGCAGGACGCGAAGGCGAAGGACAGCGAAGTCAGCGCGGCCGCAGCGGCGGGCGCGGTCCTGGTCCGGCCGACGGGGCTCAGCTCGCCGGCGGCCCGGAAGCGGTAGAAGTAGTCGCGGCCCGGTTCCAGACCGGAGATCTCGGCGTGCACGGAGTGCCCGAGCTCCGGGGTCGCGGTGGCCGAACCGCGCTGCACCACATCGCGGAACCGCTCGTCGGTGGCGACTTCGTACTGCACCTGCACCGGTTTCGCCGGCATTCCCCCGGAACCGTCGGCCGCTAACGGTTCCGGGGCCAGCCGGGTCCAGATCACCACTCCGCCGGGCAGCGGATCTCCGGAGGCCACACCCAGCGAGAACGGGTACTCGCCGCGCAGCCGCACGCCGGCCGCCGCACTGCTCCAGGCTCCCGTGCCCAGCAGGACGGCGGCCGCGCTCGCACCACCGATGCCCAACACCTTGCGGCGATTGAACTTCCCTGGCATTCACTGCTCCTTCCGCGAATCGGACAACGGGCCGGATTCTGCCGATCACGGGCATCGAGCAGATCACGAACGACCGTCGCGGCGGTGAACGTCGGGAACTGGCCACGCCGCCGTCACGGCAAGCTGATCGCCACCACCTCGCGGCCGAAACCGGCGACCTGGTCGGCGACGCTGCGCGCCCACGGGTGCTCGTCGGGGCTCATCCCGCCGAGGTCGACCTTGAAGCGCACCACGTCCGCGCCGCGCACCACCTCGGTGTTCGCGCCGCGCTCGGCGAGCAGCCGCTGCACCTGGTCGGCGACGGCCGGCCGCACCGAGAGGACCATCCGGTCCGGCGTTGCAGCGCTGGGCGCCTCGACGGCCTTCGCGACCGCCTGGGGCGCGTTCGCCGGCTTCGGTCCGGTCATGGCGTTGCGCAGCAGCTTCGCCGTGCCGTTGGTGAAGGCGCGGTAGTTCGGGTCGAAGCCGAACAGCACCACCCGGCCGCTGCCGGACGCTTCGTCCACGACCGCGGTCTTGCCGTGCAGCTGCTCGGGAGCAGCCGCGAATCCGGAGATGTACCAGTCCGGGTCGCCTTCGGCGGGGAAGTTCGCCACCGACGACTCGGCCGGGGCCGACCACACCGCGTCGTACTCGTACATCGCCCAAGCGGTCTCGCCCACTCCCTCGGCCAACGGGCTGTCCGGGTCGACCTGCATCCGGACGAGCGCGCCGGGGATGTCGGAGGTCGGTTCGGCGTAGGTCGCCGAGGTGAGCCCAAGGCGCGTCGCCAGCCGCGAGGCGTCCCGCAACGCGATCAGCGTTCCGCCGCTGCGGACCCACTCGGTCAGCGCCGCCCGGCCCTGCTCGCCGAGCGAGTCGAAGGCCTCCTGGTCCGAACCGTTCGGGACCACCAGCACGTCGTAGTCGGCCAGCGCACCGGCCGCGATCTGGTCTGCGGCCACGTCACCGAAGTCCATCTTCTGATCGCCCAGCCACCAGCGCAGCCAGCCCGACGACTCGGTCGCCGCGCCGCTGTTGGAGATCTGCCAGACCGCCGTGCGCGGGGCGCCGGCGACCGGTCGCGCTGCCGGTTCTGCCTGCTCCGGCAGTGGCATCGCGCGCGGTTGCAGGTCGGTGCCCGAACGTCCGCCGCTGACGTTCTCCAGCAACGGGCCGCTCCAGGCCGTGACGTCGTAGAAGTACGGGAACGGCACGTAGCTGTTCTCGTTGAGCATCGCCTGCACCCAGTGCTTCTGGCCCTGCGCCATCGGGATCCACAACGTCCCGGCCGGGAGCGTCGTCGACTGCTCGGCTCGCCCGTACTCGGTGTAGTCCGGGACCTCCAGCGGCGTGGTCAGCCGGTAGACGTCGACGTCCATCCGCTGCAGCCGCCGCGCGAGGCGCTGCACCTCGGCGACCTTCGCCGGGTCGTCGGTGCGCAGGAAGTAGTGCTTGACCTTGACGTCGGGCACCGGGTTGGTGATCTCGCCGTCGTTCCAGTACAGCTGGTTCGGTTCCAGCTCACCGGCCGCGCCCTGCCGGTTGGCCTCCAGGTGCTCGGCGCGCCACTCGGCGAGCAGCTGCTGGTCCTGCGCACCGGCGGCCATCAACGTCGACCAGATCGCGGTGTACTGCTCCTGGAGCCGCTGGGGAATCGGGTCCTCGGAGTTCTTCTCGAAGGTCATCCCGGCCGCGTTGAAGCCGGTCAGCGGCACGGTGTCGCCGTAGCCGAGGTACATCAGGTCGTAGGAGCGGCCGTTGAAGTACGGGATGCCGAACCGGCCGAAGGCCTGCTGCATCGCCGGGCCGTACACGTCGTAGACCCAGGTCAGCGGTGTTTCCCCGATGTCGTGGTAGACCGGGTCGGCGTTGGGCGGGAAGAAGTAGCCCTTGCTGCCCATCTCGTGGGCGTCGATGAACATCTGCGGCGGCAGTTCGCGCAGCTTCTCCAGCTTGCCCTCGGTCTCGGGCTGGGTGCGGGCGAACCAGTCGCGGTTCATGTCGAAACCGTTGGCGTTGCGGCGGGTGTCGGCCTCGCGCCCGTCCGGGTTCTGCGTCGGCAGCACCACGACGATGGCGTTGTCGAGGATCGTCTGCGCGGTGCAGTCGGTGCGGGCGGCCAGCTCGTAGAGCACGCGCAGCGCGGCGTCCGTGCCGCTCTCCTCGTTGCCGTGCACGTTCCCGCCGAGCCACAGGACGGCTGGGGTGTCGCGGACGATCTGCTGCGCGACGGGCTCCGGCGTCTTCGGGTCGCGCAACGCGTTGAGCTGCTTGCCGATGTTCTGCAGCGCTCCAGGATTCACCCACTTCTCCTGGCCGACCACCGCGTAGTGCAGCGGACGCCCCTCCACCGAAGTGGCCAGCGTGCCGTCGACGACCTTCGGGCTCTTGTCGGCGAGGGCCTGGAGGTAGGTGTCGGACTCCTCCGAGGTGACCTCCCGCTCGCCGAGGTCGATGCCCAGGACGTCGCGCGCCGTCGGCACCGAATCGTCCACCGCTGGTGGGGTGAACGGGTCGCACGACGGCGCCGCGGCCGCCTGGGGTACCGCGAGCATCGGCAAGGACACGAGCAGCGCGGCTGCGCCGGTCAACCACTTCGAGCGACCAGCGCCCCGTAACGCGAACATCGCCATGAGACCGCCCATCCCTGAGTGCGGAATTGCCGAGCGAGTTGACCACGCCGTCACCAGCGGAACAAGCGCTGTTCGGGGACGAAGGGGACGAGTCAACGGAAACTGTCGCTCACCCCGTCAAGGCCTAGAACCGCTCAATCGGGATGACGAAGGCCTCACCGCGACGGCGCTCCGGCGTCCGGGGCTTGTCGTAGGGTGCTGGGCGCGGGATGTGTTGGGAACTTGGGAGGATCGATGGCCGGAACCTCTGATCTGGGACCGTTCTTCAGCCCGGACGGGGACCACCTCGTCCCCGCTGCGCACGCGAACAGCCCGTGGGCGCCGGACATGATGCACGGGCGCCTGTTCGGCGGTTTGCTCGCCAGGGCCCTGGAGCGCGAGCACGGCGAGCCGGGCCTGCACTTCAGCCGGTTGACCGTCGACCTGTTCCGCAACACCAAGCTCGCACCGGTGCGGGTGGAAACGCAGCGCGTGCGCGACGGGCGCCGGATCCGGGTCGCCGATGCGACGGTGTTCTCCGGCGACACCCCGGTCGCGCGGGCGAGCGCGGTGCTGCTGCGCCGCGGCCAGCAGCCCGCGGGCGCGGTGTCGAGCACTCCGCCTTGGGATGCTCCGGCGCCCGAGGAGATCGGGCCGCCGCGCACCGACTCCGACGGCTGGCCGCCGCCGTTCGACGTCTGGATCCTCGACTCCGACGGCAACCCCACCGAGGACTGGCGCAGCAGCGGTCCGCGCCGCGCCTGGGTGCGGGACCGGTGCGACCTGGTGGCGGGCGAGTCGATGTCGCCGCTCGTGCGGGTCGCGATCGCGGGCGACTTCGCCAGCCCGGTGGTGAACTTCGGCGAGGACGGCAAGCTCGAGTTCATCAACGCCGACTACACGCTCACCCTCTCCCGCCTGCCGCTGAGCGAGGCCATCGGCGTCGAGGCGACCGGCCACCTGAGCGAGGACGGCGTCGCGGCGGGCAGCTGCACGTTCCACGACGCGAAGGGGCCGATCGGGTTCAGCACGCTGACCGCGGTGGCCAACCCGGCCGTCTAGCTTGACCGGATCGTTCCGCCTCGCGCCGTGATCGTGCCTTCCCGGTCGCGGCGCGGGCGACGAGACTCGTCGACGTGAACAAAGCACTCCTCGTCGTCGACGTACAGGAATCCTTCCGGCAGCGCCCGCTGTGGCAGGCCATCTCCAACCCCGACATCGTCACCCGCGTCAACCGCCTGGTCGACCTCGCCCGCGCCGAAGGCGACCTGGTGGTCTGGGTGCTGCACAACGAACCGGGCACCGGTGGCGTGTTCGACCCGGTCAACGGGCACAACGTCCTGCAGGACGGGCTCGTCCCGGCCGAGGGCGAACCGCTGCTGAACAAGACCTCGCACAACGCCTTCACCACCACGAACCTGCACCAGATGCTGACGCAGCGCGGGATCCGCGAGCTCAGCGTGTCCGGCATCCGCACCGAGCAGTGCTGCGAGACGACGACCCGCGTCGCCTCCGACCTCGGCTACGACGTCACGTTCGTGACCGATGCGACGGCGACGAACCCGATCCCCCACCGCGACGCCCCGGCCGACCTGACGGTGCCCGAACTCCTGGCGGACCCCCGGACCCTGCACAGCGAGGAGATCATCGCCCGCACCGAGTACGCCCTCTCCGGCCGCTTCGCCACCATCCGCACCGTCGCCGAGCTCACCGGCACCTCGACCTGACCAGATCCGCCCGCCCAGCCCGGCCTGCGCTGGCTCCGTCCCGCAAATTCAATGGAATTCAGAGGTCCAATTTCCATTGAATTTGCGTCCCCCCGCGCCGGGTCCCGGACCGCAGTTTCAATTGAAACTGTGGTCCTGCCCGGGCCCGAGCGCAGTTTCAATTGAAACTGCGGAAAATCGGTTGACCTGGCGCCGGGGCTTGGTCGGGCGGTTCGTCGTCGCCTCGGGCATCGTGGTCTCGCATAGGGTGGACCTCCCACGTGGTGGACAGGAGGCTTGGGTGGTTGGGACTGCGGTGACCGAGGTGATGGCCGAGCTGGCCGCGCTCGAGGATCCGAAGGCGCGCAAGGTCAACGAGAAGCACGGTGACGATCACGGTGTGAACCTCAGCAAGCTGCGGGCACTCGCCAAGCAGCTGAAGACGCAGCAGGAACTCGCGCAGCGGCTGTGGGCGACGGGTGACTCCGCAGCGAGGCTGCTGGCGACCCTGATCTGCCGGCCGAAGGCCTTCGAGCGCGACGAGCTGGACGCCATGCTGCGCGAGGCGCGCACGCCCAAGGTGCACGACTGGCTCGTGAACTACGTGGTGAAGAAGAGCCCGCACGCCGAGGAGCTGCGGCTGGCCTGGACCTCGGATCCGGACCCGGTGGTCGCCAGCGCCGGCTGGGCGCTGACCACCGAACGCGTGGCGAAGAAGCCCGACGGGCTCGACCTCGACGGCCTGCTCGACGTCATCGAGGCGGAGATGAAGGACGCCCCGGACCGCCTCCAGTGGGCGATGAACAGCTGCCTGGCCCAGATCGGGATCGACCACGCCGAGCACCGCGCCCGCGCGCTCGACATCGGCGAGCGCCTGGAGGTGCTCAAGGACTACCCGACCCCGCCGAACTGCACGTCTCCGTTCGCACCCATCTGGATCAACGAGATGGTGCGCCGGAAGAGCTAGACCTTCTTCAGCGCGGATTCGATGCGGGCCGCTGCGGCGACCACGTCGGCTCCGAAGCTCTGGCCGGGGCTGGGGTGGCGTTGGGTCGGGGCCGAGAGGCAGACCGCTGCGGCGATGTCGCCGTGCAGGCGGACCGGTGCGCTGACCGATCCGACACCCGGCGCCCGGGCTCCCACGCTCTCCACCCAGTCGTGGCCCTCCGGGTCCCGCTCGCCGAGCAGGACCTGCGCTGCCGATCCGTGCGGCAGCGGCAGCAGGCTTCCCACGGGCTGGCTCGCGCGCAGCTCCTCCGCCGACTCGATGCTCACCACGCACAGCCGGTGGTCCGCGCGGCGCACCCACAGCTGCGCGGATTCCCCCACCGCAGCAACCAGTTCCACCAGCACCGGTCGTGCCGCTTCGGTCAGCCGCGAGGTGGCGAACCGCGAGCCGAGGTGGAAGCAGCCCGCGCTGTCGCGTCGCAGCAGGCCGTGCGCGACGAGCGCGGTGGCCAGCCGGTGCGCGGTGGACGTGGTCAGGCCCAGGGTCCTGGCGAGTTCGCTGGTGCCCATGGGCTTGATCTCGACGCAGTCGAGGATCGCCACCGACCGGTCCAGCACCCCGACACCCGTGGTGAACGCTTCGCCCATGGCCTACCGCCGGACTTCGGCCGGTGCGGCCGGGATCTTCGCCAGCGCCGACGGCAGCGCGTGCCCGACCAGTCCGGCGAGGTGTTCGCGCAGCTCGCCGAGCTTGGAGACGTCGATGCCGGTGTCGATGCCTTCCCGGTGGAACAGGTGGATCAGGTCGTCGGCGGCGATGTTGCCGGTCGCGCCCGGCGCGAAGGGGCAGCCGCCGAGTCCGCCGAGCGCGGCGTCGAAGCGCCGGATGCCGCAGCGGTAGGCCTCCCAGGCGTTGGCGTCGGCCATGCCGTAGGTGCTGTGCAGGTGCAGCCCGATCCGCTCGATCGGGAACACGTCGCGCACCGCGGTGACCGCCCGGTTGATGTCGCCGGGCGAAGCTGCGCCGATGGTGTCGGCAAGGTGCAGCACGTCGACGCCGATCTCCTCGTAGTGCCGGGCGACCCGGACCACGCGCTCGACCGGGGTGTCACCGTCGAACGGGCACACGAACGCCGTCGCGATGCAGCCCTCGGTGCTGACGCCGGCGTCGTGCAGGATCTCCGCTGCCCGGGCCAGCCGCTGCATCGCTTCCGCAGTGCTGACACCGGAGTTCGACGTGCTGTGGCCTTCGCTGGCCGACATCACCAGCCGCGCGTTCTTCACCCCGGCCTCGACCGCGCGCTGCGCACCGCGCTCGTTGAGCACGAGCGTGTGGAAGGTCGCGGGCCGATCGGCGAGCCCGGCGACGACCTCGGCGGTGTCGGCCATCGTCGGCACCCGCTTCGGGCTGACGAACGATCCGATCTCCAGGTGCTGGAACCCTGCGTCGACCAGCAGCTCCCCGAACCGGATCTTGTCCGCGGTGGGCACGACGACCGGTTCGATCTGCAGCCCGTCGCGCAGCGAAACCTCGGTGATGAGCACCAATTCAGATCACTCCTTCGGCCCGCAGGTCAGCGGCTTGTTCGGGCGAGATCCCCAGTTCGCCGAGGACTTCGCCGGTGTGCGCGCCCAGTTCCGGGCCGAGCCAGCGGGTGCGGCCCGGTTCCTCGGAAAGCTTGGGCACGATGCCGGGGAACAGGACCTCGCGGGTCTGGTCCTGCTCGATGCGCACCTCGTGGCGTTCGTGCATGCCGCGCGCCGCGTAGTGCGGATCGGCCACGATGTCCGGCACGTCGTAGATCGGTCCACTGGGGACGGACGCCTCCGCGAGCAGCTCCAGGATCCGCCCGCTGTCGGCGGTCGCGGTCCAGGCGCTGATCGCCGCATCGATCTCGTCGCTGCGCTCGACCCGGCCGACGTTGGTCTGCAGCTGCGGGTCCTCGGCCAGGTCCGGGCGGTCGATCAGCCGCATGAACCGGCCGAAGATGGCGTTGTTGTTGCCGCCGACGACCACGTACTTGCCGTCCGCGCACTGGTAGGTGCTGGACGGGACCACGCCGGGGATCGTCGGACCGGTGGCTTCCCGTGTGACGCCGAAGGCGTCGAAGTCGGGTACGGAGGACTCCATGAGCGAGTAGATCGCCTCGTACAGCGCGACGTCGACGGTCTCGCCCGGCTGGCCGGCGCGGCGGCGGAGCAGCCCCATCAGCGCACCGATCACCGCGTAGAGCCCGGCGACCGAGTCGGCCAGGCTGACCCCGGTGCGCACCGGCGGCAGGCCCGGGTAACCCGTCAGGTGCCGCACTCCGCCGAAGGCTTCGGCGACGCCGCCGAAGCTGGGGCGCTCCCGGTAGGGGCCGGTCTGGCCGAATCCGGAGATCCGCACCAGCACCGCTTCCGGGTTGATCGCGCGGATCTCGTCCGGGCCGAGCCCCCACTTCTCGAGGGTGCCGGGCCGGAAGTTCTCCAGGACGATGTCGGCGCCGCCGATGAGCTGCCGCGCGATGTCCTGCCCGCGGTCGGACCGCAGGTCCAGGGTGATCGAGCGCTTGTTGCGCGCCATGGCCCGGAACAGCAGCGACACGTCGCCGCCGTGCAGGCGCCAGCTGCGCAGCTCGTCCCCGGTGCGCGGCCGCTCGACCTTGATCACGTCGGCGCCGAACTCGGCCAGGATCCGGCCCGCGGTCGGCGCGGCGATGAAGTTGCCCAGCTCGACGACCCGGATCCCGGTCAGCGGGCCGTGTCCCGTGGACGTCATCGGTCCTCTCCTGTTGTCAAGTGCGTTGGTGGCGGGGCGATGTGAGCGCCCGCGGGCCACGAGGTGTCCGCCTCCGCGAGCCCTGCTGTGCCACTATTTGGGAAACTCTTCCCAAAACTGACAAGCAGCGAACGTAGCCGCCCGAATCCGCCCGCACAAGGCCCGATCGACCAGCCCTGATGGAAACCTCGCGGATCGACTACCGACCGACAACTCCCGGTCACTCAACGCGACCACATCTGTCCACACTGGACACGTAGATGTTCCTGGGGTGGGCACCACGACGCAAATTCCATTGAAATCGGACCTTCGATTTCAATGGAATTTGCGTGGGAGCGGGGATCAGCGCAGGGGGTTGGCCTCGACGAGGTAGTCGGGTGCGGAGAGGCGCCACGCCTCGTAGACCAGCTCTTCGAGCTCGTCGGCGTCGATCTTGGGCAGGTGCACCACGACCCAGCCGAAACCACCGGCGGTGAACTGGATCTCGAACACTTCAGGCCGCTCCGAGACCAGCGCGATCTGCTCGGACAGGGTCTGCTTGAGGCCGACCGTGCTGGTGCGCGGCCAGTAGTAGCCGAAGCCCTTGCCGTGCACGCTGAAGGACGTGTAATCGCGCCCCTCGCCCTGCTCGACGTCGGCGAGTCCGTCGACCATCCGCAAGAACCGACTGCTGGCCACACCCATGCCCGGCATCATCGCGCACCCCACCGACAGCCGCCGAACGCCCTGCTGGCGACGGCCTTGATCACCTCGCGGCCGTGTGTATGCTGTGCCGGTCCGCCTTCGTCCCCGCCGGTCGAGCACAACTCTTCCCCGGCGGGAAAGAGCCCTGTCCGCGGCACAAGCTGGAGTCGGCCGCGCCGGCCCCGACGAATCGGACGCTTCGAATGTCGGACATCGCAGTCTTCGCCAACACCGCGATCACCATCGTCGGTGTCGTGGTGCTCATCCTCCGGGTCAAGATCAGCCCGGCCATCGCGCTGGTCCTCGGCGCGATCTACCTGGGCCTGGTGTCAGGCCTGGGGCCGGAGCAGACGATCAAGTCCATCACCACCGGTTTCGGCGACCTGATGACCGAGGTCGGGCTGCTCATCGCCTTCGGCGTGCTGCTGGGCTCGCTGATGGCGTCGCTGGGCGCGATCGAGCAGCTGGTCGAGCGCCTGGTGCGCATCTTCGGCCCGAGAACCCTCCCCTACGCCTTCGGCACCACGGTCGGCACCGTGCTGCAGTCGATCTTCGCCGACGTGCTGCTGGTGATCACCGCACCGCTGGCCAGCCGGTTGTCCCGGCAGATCGGCCCGCACGGCGCCGCGCGGATGTGCGCGGCGATGGCGCTGGGCATCGAGGTCGGCCTGGTGTTCGTGGTGCCCGGTGTCGGCGCGGTCGCGCTGGCCGGGGTGCTGAACCTGCCGTTCGGCAAGATGTTCATCTTCGGCGCCATCACCGCCGTGTTCACCATCATCACCACGCTCGCGCTGTTCACCGCGCTGGCCAAGCGCGGCCTGTGGAACCCGAAGCTGGACGAGACCGAGGAACTCCCGGTCGCCGACGTCGAGCCCGAGGCCGAGGCCGACCGGAAGTTCCCGCCGCTGGCCCTGTCGATGGCCCCGCTGCTGCTGGCGCTGGTGCTGATCGCCGTCGGGGCGATCGCCGAGATGCTGGAGTTCAGCTCCCCGGTGGTCGACTTCCTCGGCGACCCGGTCATCGCGCTGCTGATCGGCGTGATCGGCGCGCTGGCCATCGCCCGCTGGAAGCTGCCGAAGGAGCAGACCGAAACGGCGTTCAAGCGCGGCTTCCACGAGAGCGGCCAGATCCTGATCCTGACCGGTGTCGGCGGTTCGCTGGCGCAGACGGTCAAGGACGTCGGTCTGGGCGAACTGCTGAAGGACTACTTCACGACCAACACGCTCGTCCCGCTGCTGCTGGTCTGGGCGGTGGCGGCGGTGCTGCACATCGCCGTCGGCTCGGTGACGCTCGCTTCGATCACCGCGGCCGGTGTCCTGGGCCCGGTGATGCCGATGCTGGGCATCGACCCGATCTTCGTCGCGCTGGCGGCGGGCGCGGGCTCGCTGTTCGTCATCCACGCCACCAGCAACACGTTCTGGCTCCTGCAGACCCTGCTGCCCCAGACCACCCGGGGCGCGCTGAAGTCGGTCACGCTCACCGTCTCGGCGGCCTCGATCATCGCCATGATCCCGATCCAGGTGATGGCCTTCCTGTTCTGAGCGGCCGGGCTCGTGAGCACTTCGGGGCGCCATGGCACCCCGAAGTGCTCACGACACGTAGGCTGGGGCGATCGTGCGACGCATCGTCTTCCTGCTGCTGCCCCGGCTGCACCTGCTCGACCTCGCCGGTCCCGCGCAGGTGTTCTCCACCGCGGCCAACCACGGCCACGACTACACCCTGTCCTACGTCAGCCAGGGCGGGAACGTGGTGAGCGCACAAGGACTTCCGCTGCACGCCGACACCGAGTGGCCGGAGCTGACCCCGGACGACCTGGTCCTGGTGCCGGGTTCGAGGGTTCCCGATCCGCCGCACTGGCCGCGGCTGCACGCAGCCTCCGCCGAGCGACTCCGCGCGCACCACGACGCCGGTGGCGCGGTGGCCAGCGTCTGCTCCGGGGCGGACGCCCTGGGGCAGGCCGGGCTGCTGCACCACCGGCGCTGCACCACCCACCACGACCTGCAGGACGAACTCGCCCGCCGGTACCCGACCGCGACCGTGGTGCGCGACGTGCCGTTCGTCGAGGACGCCCGGATCACCACCTCCGCCGGGATCGCCAGCGGCATCGACCTCGCGCTGCACCTGGTCGCCACCGACCACGGCCCGGGAGCAGCGGCGAAGGTCGCCCGCGACATGGTCGTCTACGCCCGCCGCAACGGCGACGACCAGCAGGCCAGCGCGATGCTGCGCCACCGCGCGCACCTCAACGACGCGGTGCACCGCGTCCAGGACCTCATCGACGCCCGCTTCGCGGAACCGCTCCCGCTCGCCGAGCTCTCCGCTGCCGCGGGCTGCAGCGAGCGCACGCTCACGCGCTCCTTCGCGCACGCCACGGGGCTGACGCCCCTGCGCTACCAGCAGGCGCTGCGCATCGAGCGCGCCGAGCACCTGCTCGCGCAGGGCGCGACCACCGACGCTGCCGCGCGAGCCGTCGGCTTCACCGACTCGCGGATGCTCCGCCGCCTGCGCTCTCGCGGCAGCTGACACCGGATCGGCGTATCCGCACGCCGTGACAAGCCGTGGTCGGCTGTTTAGCATCGGATTCACTACGTGGAAATATCTTCATAACCGTGAAGTGAGGGTGGTCCGGTTGCCGTCGCTGGATGAGTTGGGATTCCGCCTGCACGCCGATGATTCGGTCCTCATCGCCCGAACCGACGTGGCGCCGGGCACCTACGCCGGGCTGCACGTGCCCGACGAGGTCCCGCGCGGGCACAAACTGGCCACTGTGGACATCGCGCGGGGCGCGCCGGTCCGCAAGTACGGCCAGATCATCGGATTCGCCTCCCGACCCATCACCGCGGGCGAGCACGTGCACACGCACAACGTCGACTACCAGGAGTTCCACCGGGAGCACGCGTTCGGCGCCGACGTGGTGCCCACCGAGTACGTGCCGAGCGCGCAGCGCGCGACCTTCCAGGGCTTCGTGCGCCCCGACGGCCGGGTCGGCACCCGCAACTACCTCGCGGTGCTGACCTCGGTGAACTGCTCGGCGACCGCGGCGAAGATGATCGCCCGCCGCATCGAGGCCTCCGGCGTGCTCGACGACTACCCGAACGTCGACGGGATCTGCCCGCTGACGCACACGCTGGGCTGCGGGCACAGCGGGCAGGGCAACGAGGGCTTCGAGGTGCTGCGGCGCGCGCTGCGCGGCTACGCCGGTCACCCCAACATCGCCGGGCTGCTGGTGATCGGCCTGGGCTGCGAGGTCAACCAGGTCAAGAGCCTCACCGAGGACCTGCGGCTGCCGCCGGGCATGCCGGTGCACGCCATGACCATCCAGGAGCTCGGCGGCACCAAGAAGACGGTGGCCGAAGGAGTCCGGCGGATCGAGGAGATGCTGCCGATCGCCAACGCCTTCCAGCGCCAGACCGTGTCCGCGGACAAGCTGATCCTCGCCATGGAGTGCGGCGGGTCCGACGCCTACTCCGGGATCACGGCCAACCCCGCGCTGGGCGCGGCAGCGGACCTGCTGATCCGCAACGGCGGCACGGCGGTGTTCGGCGAGACCACCGAGATCTACGGCGCCGAGCACCTGCTCACCCGGCGCGCGGTCAGCCGCGAGGTCGGCGAGAAGCTGGTGGACCGGATCGCCTGGTGGGAGAAGCACGTCCAGATCGACGACAGCTCGATCAACAACAACCCCTCCCCCGGCAACAAGGCGGGCGGGCTGACCACGATCCTGGAGAAGTCGCTGGGCGCGGCGGCCAAGGGCGGCACCACCAACCTCGTCGACGTCCTGCAGTACGCCGAGCCCATCACCGACCGGGGCCTGATGTTCATGGACACGCCCGGCTACGACCCGGTCAACGCCACCGGGCTGATCGCCGGCGGGGCGCAGCTGCTGTGCTTCACCACCGGCCGCGGTTCGGCGTTCGGCTGCAAGCCCGCGCCGAGCATCAAGCTGGCCACCAACACGCCGCTCTACGAGCGGATGAGCGACGACATGGACATCAACTGCGGTGTCATCGCAGACGGCGAGCTGACCGTGGCGGAGATGGGTGCGCAGATCTTCGACCACATCCTCCGGGTGGCCTCCGGCGAGGAGACCAAGAGCGAAGAGCTCGGCTACGGCGAGGAGGAGTTCGTCCCCTGGCACCTGTCCACAGTGCTCTGACCCTGCGACGGCCGATTCCCGCCGGACACCGGCAAGTCCCGCGCACCATGATGCGTCCATGCGCAATGCCGACGACGTGCTGTTCGAGCACCTCCGCCGGACCAACGAGGACTTCGCCGATCTGGTGGGATCGGTCGAGCCGGAGCAGTGGACCGCCCCGACGCCGTGCGCGGACTGGGACGTGCGCGCGCTGGTGAGCCACCTGGTGCAGGCGAACGTGATCTACCGGATGCTCCTGCACGGCGGCACCAGTGACGAGTTCCTGACCATCCGCGAGCAGAACTCGCTCGGCGACGATCCGGCCGGGCTGTTCCGCACCGCGGCCGAGGAGTGCCTGGCCGCATTCGCCGAACCCGGCGCCCTGGACGGGGAGGTGGACTACCCCTTCGGCCCGGCCGACGGCCGCAAGCTGCTCGGTCTGCTGATCGCCGACACGGTGGTGCACACCTGGGACCTCGCCCGCGCCACCGGAGAGCCCGAAGACCTCGCCCCGCAGCTGGTCGAATGGATCGACGACAACTTCGAGCACCTCTACACCGGCGTGACCGAAGGCCCGCTGGACCGGAACCGAACGTACGAGCACTTCGCGGCTCCCGCGCAGCCGCCGACCGCCGAAACCCGCCAACACCGGGTTCTCCGCCGCGCGGGCCGCCGACCGTAGGACCGGGCGTGCCGATTTCGCACGAAATTGACACCACCCCGGGCGATGGCTGCGGAGAAAGCGCAGGTGGGGCGCCTTCCGCTTGGTCGTTCCGCGGAAGGCGCCCCACCTGGTCGGGTTACGCCGGGACTGCTTGGCGCTGGATCCGGAGGTCCCAGCGGTGCCGGGTGAGGACCACCGGGACTCCTTCGCCCCGCGCCTCCGCCGCGAAGACCTCCGCGCGGGCGCGGCGCCACCACACCACCGTGCGGGACGCGCCGAGCAGCAGCAGCCCCACCAGGGCCAGCATCGCGACCCGGTAGTCCGCCCCGTTCGGCATGCCCTGCGCCAGGTCCAGCACCAGGCCCACGCACAGCACGCCGAGCGCCGTCGCCGAGTGGCCACCGGCGTTGGCCAGGCCGGTCGCGGTACCGGCCTGGTGCACCGGGTTGAAGTCGCGCACCAGGACCATGGCCACGGACGAAACCGGGCCGCCCAGGGCGAAGACGAAGAACGCCGCCGCGATCACCGCGATCGGCGGGTGGCCCTGCGGCCAGGCCAGCAGGACCGCCCAGGACAGCGCGTTGACCACCAGGTAGCCCATCACGATCCACATCCGGCACTCCGGCCGGCGGCCGATCAGCGCGCCCACCACCGGGCCGCCGACGACCTGGCCGATGATCAGCAGGCTGAGCACCACGCTCGCCGTCGATGCCGGCACCCCGAGCCCGTTGACCAGGTACGGGAAGCCCCACAGCAGCGTCAGCGCGCCGGAGGCGAACAACGTGCAGAAGTGCGTCCAGAACGCCAGCCGGGTGCCCGGCACCGACCAGGCGTTGCGCACCTGCTGGAGCACCGGCGCGCTTCGGCGCGGCTGGCCGCCAGCGGGCGCCGCGTCGCGCACGACCGTTCCGGTCACCGCCGCGTACCCCAGCGTCAGCGCTCCCACCAGCAGGAACGTCGCGGTCCACCCCAGGTTCTGCAACGCCATCGCGAGCGGGAACGTGGCCGCAACGCCCCCCAGCGCCCCCAGCGCGCTGGACACCGTTGCCACCAGTGCGTAGCGGCGGGCGGAGAAGTGCGAGGCCACCAGCCGCAGGATGCTCACCCAGATCAGCGCGTCGCCCAGACCCAGCACCGCGCGGGCCGCCAAGCCCATCGCGTACGTGTCGGCGACGGCGAAAAGCACTTGCCCGGTCCCGAGGAGGACCACCGCGACGGTGATCACCCGGCGGGAACCGAAGCGGTCCACCAGCAATCCGGTGGGAATCTGCATCCCGGCGTAGATGCCGACCTGCAGGACCGTGAACGCGCTCAGCGCGGCCGGACCGACGTCGAAGCGGTCCAGCGCCTGCGTCCCGGCAACCCCCAAGCTGCCCCTGTGAAAAACCGCGGCGAGATAGGCGATCACCGCCGCGCTCCAGATCCACCAAGCCCGACTCTCCGGTCGGTCGGCAGCCACCAGAGACCTCCTCTGTTCAGATGTTTCGACCGATCAGCGTTGATCGGTTGTCCACCGTGGTTGTCGCCGCGCGCCGCGGCGGAGTTACGCCGAACGCGAGTGGACTGCACCACACTTCGCGAATTCCCGGAAAACGGCGGAAAACTCGCCAGTAACTCCACAGTGGACAGACATGCGGAGCAACGGGTCGGGAGTGACCGCGGTCGCTCCCGCCGCGGGAACTAGAGCTCGGCCACGACCTCGTCGAGCAGGCCGACCAACCCCGCCAGCGCCGGGTTCGCATCGCCCTCGCGCCACACCAGGGCCAGCGGCACCGGCGGCGCGTCGTGCACCGGGACCAGCACCACGCCCGGCACCTTCAGGTGCGCCGCGGTCGCCGGGACCAGACCGACACCGGAGCCCGCGCCCACCAGGGACAGGATGGTGTGGGTGTCCGGCGCTTCCTGCACGAAGTTCGGGTTGAAGCCGTGGCGCAGGCAGACGGCCTGCACCAGCTGGTTGACCACCGAGCCCCGGTTCGTCGGGTAGCTGATCACCGGTTCGTCGCGCAGGTCGGCCACCCCGACGCTGCGCCCGTCGGCCAGCCGGTGGTTGTCGGGCAGGGCCACCGCCAGCTGGTGCTGCTCCAGCTCCCGCACGCTCAGCCCCTCCAGCGGCACCGGCAGCCGCAGCAGCCCGGCGTCGATCTCCTGCTGGTGGATGCGGTCCACCAGCTCACCGCCGTAGAGCGGGCTGACGATGTCGAAGCGCACGTCCGGGTAGCGCTCCCGGAACTTGCGCACGATCAGCAGCATCACCTGGTACGAGGTCTGCCCGCTGAACCCGAGGCGCACCACCCCAATCTCCCCGGCGGCGGCCTGCCTGGCCAGCTTCGGCGCCGCCTCCGCCGACTCCAGCGTCTTGCGCGCCTCGCGCAGGAACGCCTCCCCCGCCGCGGTGAGCGCGACCTGCCGCGTGGTCCGCCGCAGCAGCGGCACGCCGACCTCGTGCTCCAGGCGCTTGATCTGCTGGGACAGCGGTGGCTGGGACATGTGCAGCCGGACCGCCGCGCGCCGGAAGTTCAGCTCCTCGGCGACGGCGACGAACGCCTGCAGGTGGCGCAGCTCCAAGCCCGACCTCCCGACCACGAGCACCTTTGCCCAGGTCAGCGCGCATAATGTCGCGCCGACGAATCAAACCTAGCCGATTTTGGTGTTAGACGGAACACATTCGCTGACCTAGCTTCGAGGCACCGGGATCGCAGTGCGGCGCCCGTGGGCCCCGGCCGCCGCGATGGTGAATCAGCCGGTGCACCAACGGGTTTCGCCCTGCAATCCGGCAGGCACCCGCCTTCGGTGGAGACGGAGCCAATGCGATGAGACGTCTTTCTGAACAGGAGAGAATGGGCCGCAAGGCCGGTATCGCGTCGTTCGTCGGTACCAGCATCGAGTGGTACGACTTCTACATCTACGGCACCGCCTCCGCGCTGGTGTTCGGCAAGCTGTTCTTCCCCGTGGTCACCCCCGCGATCGGCGTGCTGGTGTCGTTCGCGACGTTCTGGGTCGGCTTCCTGGCCCGCCCGCTGGGCGGCATCGTCTTCGGGCACCTCGGCGACCGGGTCGGCCGCAAGAAGGCGCTGATCATCACGCTGCTGCTGATGGGCTTCACCACCGTCGGCATCGGCCTGCTGCCCACCTACGCCACCATCGGCATCGCGGCGCCGATCCTGCTGGTGCTGCTGCGCGTCGTGCAGGGCCTGGCCGTCGGCGGCGAGTGGGGCGGCGCGGTGCTCATCGCCACCGAGCACGCCCCGAAGGGCCGCAGCATCACCTCCGGCTCCTGGGCCCAGCAGGGCTCGCCGTCCGGGCAGATCCTGTCCTCGCTGGCCTTCACCCTCGTCTCGCAGCTGCCCGACGAGGACTTCTACAGCTGGGGCTGGCGCATCCCGTTCCTGGCCTCGGCGGTGCTGGTGGTGCTCGGCCTGGTGATCCGGTTGAGCATCGAGGAGTCGCCGCAGCTGACCAAGCTCAAGGAGACCGGGCAGGTCGCCAAGTTCCCGCTGCTGGACACCTTCCGCCACCACACCGGGCTCGTGGTGCTCGGCGTGTTCGCCTGCGCGATCGTGTTCTCCGCGTCGTACTTCAAGAACACCTTCGCGGTGTCGTGGGCGACCAACGAGCTCGGCTTCCAGCGCGAGACGTTCATGACCGTGGTGCTCATCGCCAGCATCGTGCAGTTCTTCGTGCAGCCCTTCGGCGCCGTGCTGGCCAGCAAGTTCGGCACGCGCAAGATCGTCACGGTCCTGCTGGTCGCCGAGCTCCCGGTGATGCCGCTGATGTTCCTGCTGATCAGCACCGGCAGCTTCGCCTGGTCGGTGGTGGGCATGGTGCTCGCGACGCTGCCGCACGTGATGTTCTACTCGATCCTCGCCGGCGTGCTGGCCGACGCGTTCCCGGCGCGCGTGCGCTACACCGCGATCTCGCTGTCCTACGGCCTGGCCGGGACGCTGCTCGGCGGCACCACCCCGATGATCGGGCAGCTGCTGCTGACCACCTTCGATTCGATCCTGCCGGTGATCGGCTGGGCGCTGGTCACCGTGCTGATGTCGCTGGTGGGCGTCCGAGTCCTGCTGACCCGCTCCGCGCGCGCGGTCGCGGAAGTCCCCGAAGTCGCAACAGTTCGAGCAAGTGACGAGTGATTGGTGACCTGGATGGATCCGAACGTGTTCGACGACGTGCTGCGCACGGTGCGCGACTTCGTCCGCGGCGAGGTGGTGCCCGCCGAGGACGAGATCGAGCGGACCGATGCGATCCCGCAGCGGTTGCGCGAGGCCGCCGCGGGCATGGGGTTGTTCGGCTTCGCGCTGCCGGAGGAGCACGGCGGGCTGGGCCTGTTGATGAGCGAGGACGTCCGGTTGGCGATGGAGCTGGGGTACGCGGTCCCGGCGTTCCGGTCGATGTTCGGCACCAACAACGGCATCGCCGGTCAGGTGATCGTCAAGTACGGCACCGAGGAGCAGCAGAAGCGGTGGCTGCCGCGGCTGGCCGCCGGGGAGGCGATCGCCTCCTTCGCGCTCACCGAGGACGGCGCGGGATCGGATCCGAGCTCGGTGAAGACCAAGGCGGTCCGGGACGGCGATGAGTACGTGCTGTCCGGGGCGAAGCGGTTCATCACCAACGCTCCGCACGCCGACGTGCTGGTCGTGTTCGCGCGGACCGACTCGAACGTCGAGGCGCACAAGGGCATTTCGGTGTTCCTGGTCGAGACCGGGTTGGACGGGGTCCGGATCGGGCCGCCGAACGCGAAGATGGGGCAGGCCGGGGCGCACACCGCCGAGGTGTTCTTCGACGACGCGCGGGTGCCCGCCTCCGCGCTCGTCGGCGGCGAGGAGGGCACCGGGTTCAGCGCCGCGATGTCGTCGCTGACCCGCGGTCGGCTGCACATCGCGGCCATCTGCGTCGGGTTGGCCGGCCGGATCGTCGAGGAGTCGGTGCGCTTCGCCGCCCAGGCCGAGCAGGGCGGCGAGCCGATCAGCCGGTTCCAGCTGGTGCAGGCGCTGCTGGCCGAATCGCAGGCCGAGTACTACGCGGGGCGGTCGATGGTGCTGGAGGCCGCGCGCGAGTACGACTCCGGCGCCGACACCCGGTTGGCCCCGTCGTGCGCGAAGCTGTTCTGCAGCGAGATGGTGTCCCGGGTGGCCGACCGGGCGGTGCAGGTGCACGGCGGTTCCGGTTACATGCGCGGGGTTCCGGCGGAGCGCTTCTACCGCGACGCCAGGGTCTTCCGCATCTACGAGGGCACCAGCGAGATCCAGAAGCTGATCATCGCCAAGCAGCTCCTCCGCCAGTTCTCCTGACCCGTCGTTCCGCAAATTCCATTGAAATCGCACGTCCGATTTCAATGGAATTTGCGGAACCGGACACCCGAGCACTCCACCCGTTCCCGCTGCGAGGAGGAATTCGTGGTCGCCAACTCCGCGATCCAGCGACTGCTGCACCCGCGGTCGATCGCCGTCCTGGGCGCCTCGGACAACCCGATCAAGCTGTCCGGGCGGCCGATCGAGCTGATGAAGCGGTTCGGCTACGCCGGTCGCCTGCTGCCGATCAACGCCCGCCGCTCCGAGGTCCAGGGCCTGCCCGCCTACCGCAGCCTGGACGAGATCGACGGCGAGATCGACCTGGCCATGGTGATGCTGCCCGCGGACAAGGTCGTCGACGGGCTGCGCGACTGCGCTGCGCGCGGCATCCCCGCGGCGATCGTCGGCGCGTCCGGCTTCGCCGAGATCGGCGAGCGCGGCGAGCAGCTGCAGCAGCAGCTGGAGGCGGTCATCGCCGAGACCGGCATCCGGGTGCTGGGGCCGAACTGCCTCGGCATGTTCAACGTCCGCGACCGCGCGATGCCGACGTTCACCTCGGCGATGGACGAGAGCGCCGAGCTGGTCGGCGGTCCGGTGGCCTTCGTCAGCCAGAGCGGTGCTTTCGGCACGTTCATCTTCAGCGCGGCGCAGCAGGCCGGGCTGGGCATCTCGCACTTCCTCAACACCGGCAACGAAGCCGACCTGTCGGTGGCCGAGGTGCTCGGCGGCCTGCTGGAGACCGACGGGGTCGAGGTGCTGATGGCCTACCTCGAAGGCGTGCACCAGGGCCACGAGCTGATGTCGGTGGCGCGCCGGGCGCACGAGCTGGACAAGCCGATCCTGGTGGTGAAGGTCGGCAGCTCCGAGGCCGGGGCGCGCGCGGCCCAGTCGCACACCGCCTCGCTGGCCGGGGAGGACGCCGTGTTCGACGGCGCGGCCCGCCAGCACGGGATCGTCCGGCTCGCCGGGCAGGAGGAGCTGCTCGACACCGCGCAGGTGTTCGCCAACGGGCGGCGCACCCGCGGTCGCCGGCTCAGCACGCTGTCGCTGTCCGGCGGTGCCGGGGTGCTCATGGCCGACGTCGCGAGCAACAACGGTCTCGTGGTGCAGCAGTGGGAGGAGGAGTGGCAGCAGCGGATGGCCGAGGTGATCCCGCCCTACGGTTCACCGCGCAACCCGATCGACCTGACCGCGATGCTGATCAGCGACACCGACCTGCTGCGACGCGGTCTGGAGGTCGCCGTGCAGCACCCGGGGACCGACATGATCGCGGTGCTGCTGGGCAACGCCGACAACGCGTCCGCGCAGCTGATCGACGCGATCGAGCAGGCGTTCCGGAGCACCGACCGGCCGCTGGTGGTGGTGTGGACCGGCGGCAGCGGACGTCCCCGCCGGCGCTTGCAGGAGCTGGGCATCCCGTGCTTCACCGATCCCGGCCGGGCGGCTGCGGCGCTGAGCAAGCTCGCGGACTTCAGCCTGCGCCCGCCGCTGCCCGCGCCCGAACGCCCGGCCGACATCGACGACAAGGTGGTCCGCGCGATCGTCGAGGACGTCCGGGCGCAGGGGCGCACCCAGCTCGACGAGCACGAGTCGAGCCGCCTGATCGCCGCCTACGGCATCCCGTGCGCGGGGGCGTTCCCCGCCGCCACGCCCGATGCCGCGGTCGCCGCCGCGCACGACCTCGGCGGCCCGGTGGCGGTGAAGCTGCTGTCCGACCGCATCGGGCACAAGTCCGACATCGGCGGGGTGCGGTTGAACCTGACCGGCGACGCGGAAATCCTTGCGGCGGCTGGAGATCTGCTGGACATCGCCAAGACGGCCGGTGATCCCGATGCCCGGTTGCTGGTGCAGCGGATGGCCGGCGGCGGCACCGAGCTCATCGTGGGCCTCAAGCACGATCCCGCGTTCGGCCCGGTCGTGGTGGTCGGGTTCGGCGGTGTCCTGGTGGACGTCCTCGCCGACAGCCAGGTCGGCGTGGCCCCGCTCGACCCCGACGCCGCCGGACGCCTGCTGCTCTCGCTGCGCGGCAGCCGGCTCTTCGGCGAAGTGCGCGGCAAACCGCCGCGAGACCTCGACGCCGCGGCCGATGCGGTCGCCCGCCTGTCCTGGCTGGCCCACGACCTCGCCGAGGACATCGCGGAACTCGACGTGAACCCGCTGCTGCTCGACGAGGCGGGCAAGGGCGTCATCGCCGTGGACTGCCTCGCCGTGCTGACCCCCGCGGACTGATCGGATCCAAGGAAGGTGTGGAGGGATGAGTGAAGTGACGCCTCTCGTCGAGGCGCCGGAAAGCGTGTTCCGGGAAGGGCTGGCGGCCGGTGAGCTGCGGTTCCAGCGCTGCCGGGAGTGCTCCGCCGCGGTGTTCCAGCCCCGGGTGCTGTGCCCGGGGTGCGGGAGCGACGAGCTGGGCTGGGAGCGCAGCAGCGGGCTCGGAACGGTCTACTCCACCACCGCGGTGCGGGGCCGGGACGGCGTGCACAACGTCGCGCTGATCGACCTGGACGAGGGTTTCCGGATGATGTCGCGGGTCGAGGGCGTCGACGCCGACCGGGTGGTCATCGGGTCCCGCGTCGAGTTCGCCGCGGTCGAGCAGGACGGGGAACCCGTCGCCGTGTTCCGGGAGGTGTCGTGATGGGCTTGCGCGGTAGGGCCGCCGTGGTCGGCGTGGCCGAATCCGATCTCGGGCAGGTAGCACCGGGGTTGACCCCGCTGGACCTGGCCGGGCAGGCGACGGTGCGCGCGCTCGCCGACGCCGGGCTGGATAAGTCCGATGTGGACGGACTGTTCACCGCCTCCTCCTACTACCCGATGTCGGGCATGGACACGGCCGAATACCTGGGAATCCGGCCGAAGTACGTCGACGGTTCGACCATCGGCGGCAGTTCCTTCGTCTCGCACCTGCTGCACGCGGCAGCGGCGATCAGTGCTGGAGCGATCGAGACGGCCCTGATCGTCTACGGCAGCACCCAGCGCTCCGACGGCGGGCGCCTGGTCTCGCCGTCCAAGCCCAACCCGTACGAGGCGCCCTACCGGGCGCGCCACCCGATCAGCATGTACGCGATGGCCACCGCGCGGCACATGCACCAGTACGGCACGACCCGCGAGCAGCTGGCCGACGTGGCCGTGGCCGCGCGCCAGTGGGCGCAGCTCAACCCGGTGGCGTTCGCGCGCGATCCGCTGACCCGCGAGGACGTGCTGGCGGCGCGGATGATCAGCGATCCGCTGACCAAGCTGGACTGCTGCCTGGTCACCGACGGCGGCGGCGCGGTGGTGCTGACCAGCGCGGATCGTGCCCGCGACCGGCCCGGCAAGCCGGTGTTCCTGCTCGGTGCGGGCGAAGCCGTCTCGCACCGCAGCATCTCGGCGATGCCGGACCTGACGGTCACCGCGGCGGCCGAGTCCGGCGAGCGGGCGTTCGCGATGGCCGGGCTCGGACCGCAGGACGTCGACGTGGTGGAGCTCTACGACGCCTTCACCATCAACCCGGTCCTGTTCCTGGAGGACCTCGGGTTCTGCGCGAAGGGCGAGGGCGGCTCGTTCGTCTCGGAGGGCCGCATCGCGCCGGGCGGCAAGCTGCCGGTGAACACCAACGGCGGCGGGCTCTCCTACTGCCACCCCGGCATGTACGGGATCTTCACCATCATCGAAGCGGTGCGCCAGCTGCGCGGCGAGTGCGGCGCACGCCAGGTCGAAGGCGCCGGCATCGCGCTGGCGCACGGCAACGGCGGCGTGCTGTCCAGCCAGGTCACCGCGATCTTCGGCACCGAAAGCGCGCTCTGAAGGAGGATTTGATGCTGCAGGACAAGGTCGCGGTGATCACCGGCGGCGGCAAGGGTATCGGCTTCGCGATCGCCGAGAACTTCATCGCTCACGGCGCGAAGGTGGTGCTCGCCGACATCGACGGCGCGCAGGCCCGCAAGGCCGCGGACGAACTCGACGGACCTGCGCTCGGCGTGGACTGCGACGTGACCGATCCGGATGCGGTGCAGGCGGCGGTCGAGGCCGCCACCGGCGAGTTCGGTTCGCTGGACGTGATGGTGAACAACGCGGGCATCACCCGGGACGCCACCATGCGCAAGATGAGCCTCGACGACTTCGAGGCCGTCCTGGACGTGCACGTCAAGGGCGCCTGGCTGGGCACCCGGGCCGCGGCGGCGGTGATGCGCGAGCAGGGCAGCGGAGCGATCGTCAACATCTCGTCGATCTCCGGCAAGGTCGGCATGATCGGCCAGACCAACTACAGCGCGGCCAAGGCCGGCATCGTCGGCCTGACCAAGGCCGCGGCCAAGGAGGTCGCGCACAAGAGCGTGCGGGTCAACGCGGTGCAGCCGGGCCTGATCCGCACGGACATGACCGCGGCGCTGCGCGAGGACGTCTGGAACGCCAAGCTGCAGGAGATCCCGATGCAGCGCGCGGGCGAACCGTCCGAAGTGGCCGACGTGGTGCTGTTCCTGGCCTCGGACCTGTCCTCCTACATGACCGGCTGCGTCCTGGAGATCACCGGCGGCCGCCACCTCTGACCCCAGCGGGCGGGGCGCACCACCGCGCGCTCCGCCCGCTGGGGTCTTCCTCAGTCGCGGGGCGGTTCGGGGTGGCCGTCGAGCTCGGCGAGGATGGCCCGGGTGTGCTCGCCGACCTCCGGGATCGGGTCCATCCGCGGCTCGCGCCCCGGCACCGTCACCGGGGGCAGCAGGGTGCGCAGCGGTCCGGCCGGGGAGTCGACCTCGCGCCAGCGGTCCCGGGCCTCCAGCTGCGGGTGGTCGGCGAACTCGGCGACGGTGCGCATCCGGGCGTTGGCGATGCCGACCCGCTCCAGCCGCTGCTCGATCTCCGCGCTGCTCATCGACGCGAACACCGCCTCGATGGCGACGCCCAGCTCGACGATGTTCGCCACCCGCTTCGGGTTGGCGTCGAACCGCGGATCACCGGCCAGCTCCGGCTGTTCCAGCACCTGCTCGCAGAACTTCACCCACTCCCGCTCGTTCTGCACGCCGAGGAACACCTTCCCGCCGTCGCCCGCCGCGAACGGCCCATAGGGCGCGATGGCCGCGTGCCGCGCTCCTGCCCGCGCCGGAGCAGCGCCGCTGTAGGAGTAGTAGTACGGGAATCCCATCCACTCGCCCAGCGCGTCGAACAGCGACACCTCGAACGCCGTGCCCTGCCCGGTGCGCTCGCGCTCGTACAGCGCGGTGAGGATGCCGGTGTAGGCGTACATGCCACCCGCGATGTCCGCGGTCGAGATGCCGGTCTTGGCCGGCTCGTCGGGCGTTCCGGTGATGGACACGAGCCCGGTTTCGCACTGGATCAGCAGGTCGTAGGCCTTCTTGTCGCGGTACGGCCCGGAACTCCCGTACCCGGACAGGTCGCACACGATCAGCCGCTGGTTCTTCTCCCGCAGTTCGGCCGCGCCCAGGCCGAGTCGCGCGGCCGCGCCCGGCGCCAGGTTCTGCACGAACACGTCCGCGCGGTCCAGCAGCTTGTCCATGACCTCGCGATCGGCCTCGGCCTTGAGGTCCAGGACGATGCTCTCCTTGTTGCGGTTGAGCCACACGAAGTGGCTGGACAGCCCCTTCACCGAGGTGTCGTAGCCGCGGGCGAAGTCCCCGGTGGGACGTTCCACTTTGATCACCCGCGCGCCGAGATCGGCCAGTTGCCGGGTGGCGAACGGGGCGGCGACCGCCTGCTCCAGGGACACCACGGTCACGCCTTCCAGCGGAAGCATCGACCCGCTCTCCTTCCCGCCGAGGATTTGTACGGCCAATCTCAAGTCAGCATTGCCCGCGCGCCAGCTGCGTGTCAATGCCGAAACACGCCGCGCAAGCAGCTATGGCCGTACATATATCCGGCGTTTTTGACAGGGCAAAACAACTATTGACCGGTCAAATTGTGGTGGGCTAGATTTCACCTCGTGGCAACCCCGGCTTACCTGCGCATCCGCACCGAACTGGAGCAGCGGATCCGCTCCGGCGCGCTGCCGCCCGGCACCCGGCTGCCCACCGAGGCCGAGCTGCAGCAGCAGCACTCGGTCAGCCGCGCAACCGCGCAACGGGTGCTGAGCGAGCTGGCGCAGGCCGGGCTGGTGGAACGCCACCGGCGGCGCGGCACGTTCGTCGCCGAAGGCGCGCGGCAGGAGAACCTGCTGCGCGTGGTGAACCCCGCGTTGCAGGGCCCGGAAATCCCGGGCAGGCACGCGGTGGAGTCGGCGGCGGTGATCCCGGCGCACGACGCCGACGTCGAACTGCCCGGCGTGCCCGACGACGCGCCGGTGAACCAGCTGCGGCGGCTGAAGTTCGACGAGGACGACAACCCGATCGCCGTCGAGCTCTCCGCGGTCCCGTTCTCGCTGGCACCGCGGATGCTGGACGAGGACCTGGCCCACCTGACCGTGCACGACTACTTCGCCCGAAACGACATCCCCGCCGCGAAATCCCGCGTCTACATCGACCCCGTCCTGCTCGACGAGACCACCGCCGCCCGATTGCACCTGGCCGCGGGCGGAGCCGTGATCCGGCTGCGCCGGTTGACCTGGCTCACCGACGGCAAGCTCGCCGAAGCCATGTGGCACATCATCCGGCCGGACCTGGTCGAGTTCTTCATCGAGCAGACGGTTCTGTCCACACCGGACTCCTGACCTACATCCGTTGACCGGCCGGTTCAGCCCAGAGCCGGCCATCTGAAGCAACCCGTTTTCCGCGCAGTTCTGCCCGAAACTGCGCTGTCCCAGCACACCTGGAGCGGCCATGAGCCAACCTCGCGTCGCAGTGATCGGCACCGGCGTCATCGGTGCCATGACCACCTGGCAGCTCGCCGAGCGCGGAGCCGACGTGCTCGCGTTCGACACCTACTCCCCCGGCCACGACCGCGGCGCCTCCGCCGGGGAATCCCGCATCTTCCGCACCGCCTACAAGGAGGGGTCGAACTACGTCCCGCTCCTCCAGCGGGCCGGACGGCTCTGGCGCGAACTCGAGCGCACGACGAAGGCCGAACTGCTGACGATGTGCGGCGGCCTGACCATCGGCCCCGCCGACCACCCCGACGTCCAGGCGGTGCGGCGGTGCGCCGAGGAGCACGACCTCGACCACGAGGTCCTCGACGCCGAACTCGCCCGAAAACGCTTCCCCCAGCACCGGATCGACGACGACGAAGTGATGGTGCTCGACCCGAACGCGGGCGTGCTGCGCCCCGAACCCGCTGTGCAGGCGGCATTGCGCGCAGCTGCGGAGGCGGGCGCCGAGATCCTCCCCTACCGCCCCATCACCGAAGTGGCCGAGACCGCGCAGGGGTGGCGGATCACCAGCGAGGGCGAGGAATTCGACGTCGACCACGTCGTGTTCGCCCCCGGTCCGTGGGCACGCGGGCTCGAACCGCTGAGCGCGCTGCCGATCGAGATCAGGCAGATCACCGCCTGCTGGTTCGCCGCGCTCGATCCCGCCGCGCACCGGCCGGACCGGTTGCCGATCGCGATCCGCCGCCACCGGGAAGCCGGGTTCTCCTGCTTCCCGCTGCTGGACGGGGTTTCCATCAAGATCGTGCCGCACCACCTCGGCTGGCCCGTCCTCCAGGACCCGGACGACCTGCCGCGCAGCGCCGGCACCGAGCTCGCCCGTGCGGCTTCGGCCGCCGCGGAACGGCTGCTGCCCGGCGTGACCCCGCACCCGGTGCGCATCGGCACCTTCGTCGAGGGGTTCACCCCGGACGAGCACGCCCTGCTGGGTCCGCTGCCCGGCCACCGCAACGCCACCGTCATGACCGGCTTCTCGGGCCACGGCTTCAAGCTGGCCCCGGTCTTCGGCGAGATCGGTGCCGACCTCGCTCTGCGCGGGAGCACCGAGCACGACATCACCCAGCTGGCCCCCACCCGCTTCGCGCGCGCGTGACCACCGGAGGCGAACCATGCCCACAGGATCCACCGGACAGATAGCCGGGGTCATCATCGCCAGCCTGGTGGTGATCGGCCTCGGTGCCGCCATGTCCGTCTACTTCGGACGCAAGGCGAAGACCTCGCAGGACTGGCTCGGCGCCACCGAGTCGCTGCCGCTGTTCGTCGTCGTCATCACCCAGTTCGCCGCTGCCGCGGGCGGTGGCGTGCTCATCGCCCACGTCGGCATCGGCTACAAGTCGGGGTGGTCGGTGTTCGTCTACGAGGCCTGCGTGCTCGTCGGCTTCCTGCTGCTGATGCTCATCGCGCGGTGGTTGCGCCAGCAGCGGTTCACCACCGTGCCCGATGTCATCACCCGCCTGTTCGGGCAGAACCGGGCGGTCACCGCGATCGCCGCGCTGGCCGCCCTGGTGGTGCCCTTCGGCTGGCTGGCCACCCAGTTCGTCGCCTTCGCGCAGCTGTTCGGCCAGCTGACCGGGATCTCGATGCCCGTGCTCGTCGCCGTGATCATGCTCGGGTCGCTGGTGTTCGTACTGCCCGGCGGGTTGACCTCGGTGGCGTGGGCCGACTTCGTGTTCGGCCTGTTCAAGATCGTGATGGCGATCGGGGTGGCGATCTACGGGATCCACCTGGCCGGCGGCTGGACGCACATCACCGAAACCGTCCCGCAGCGGCTGTGGGCCCTCGAAGGGGTGACCGCCGTCGGCTGGCAGCAGATCTGGCTGTGGATCGCCGCGATCGTGCCGGGGACCCTGACGAACCAGCTCTACTACCAGCGCGTGTTCGCCACCAAGAAGATCTCCGACGCCCGCCTCGGCCTCGGGCTGTCCGGGATCACGATGCTCGTGAGCGGTGTCTACGCGGGCTGCATCGGACTGGCGGTGCGCTCGATGAACCCGAACCTGGCCGATGAGGAGGACGCCGCCGGTTGGCTGCTCACCCAGCTGCCGTCCTGGATGCTGGTGGTCTTCGGCGCGTTCCTGGTGTCGACGATCGTGGCCACCAGCGGCGCGGCGCTGCAGTCCGTGGTGGTCAACCTGATCCGCGACGTCTACCAGAACATCGCGGGCAAGCAGACCGGTGAGCGCAAGACCGTTGCGCTGTCCCGGCTGATCACCGTTGCGGTGTCGGTGCTCGCGGCAGTGCTGGCGGTCGTGTTCCCGAAGGCCCTCTCCTGGCTGGTGGCCACCTACGCCTACTCGGCCGCGGCACTGGCCGCACCGATCTTCCTCGGCTACCTGCTGCACAAGCACCGCCGGTTGAAGCCGGTCGCGGCGCTCGGCAGCATGATCGCGGGCATCATCGGCTGCGGCGTCGCGCAAGTGCTCGACACGACCGTGCCGTACGCGGTGTACGGCATCGGGGCGTCGGCCGCGGTGCTGCTGCTGTTGGCCGCGACGACTTCTGAGAAGCGCACTCCGACCCCCGCGAAGGAACTGGTGAGGGAAGCATGAAGGTCGCTGTTATCGGTCTCGGCGTGCTGGGGGCCAGCACTGCCCGCGCGCTGGCGCTGGCCGGTGCGGAGGTGACGGTCTTCGAGGCCGCCGCGCCGCTCGCCGGAACCACCGGCACGTCGTTCGCCTGGACGAACTCGCACAGCAAGGAACCGCGCTCGTACCACGACCTGAACACCGCGGGGATGGCCGAGCACGACGAGCTGGCGGCGGAATCCCGGGCGAACTGGTTGGTGCGCAGCGGAAACCTGGAGTGGGCGGAGGACCCGGCGGGCGCCGAGCGGCTGGCCGCGTCGGTCGCGGACCTCATCGGGCGCGACTACCCGGTCTCCTGGATCACCCCGCAACGGGCCCGGGAACTCGTGCCCGACCTGCGGGTGCCGAGCGGGGTCCAGGACATCGCGTTCTACCCGACCGAGGGGCACATCTTCCCGGCGCTGCTGGTGGCCCGGCTGTGGGGTGAGGCGCGGGATCGCGGAGCCGAACTCCGCTGCCCGGCAACGGTGCTCGGTGTGTCCGAAGTGGACGGCGGGGTGCGGCTCGAGCTGTCCGACGGCACCGCCGATTTCGACGCGGTGGTGCTCGCGACCGGTCGCTGGACCGAAACCCTGACCGCATCGGCCGGATACCGCGTCCCGATGGCCGACCCGGACGCGGCGGGATCGGCGACGGTGGGCCTGCTCGGCTTCACCCGCCCGGTCGCGACCCGCCTGGACCGGGTGCTGACCACGCCGAACCTCAACGTCCGCCCGGACGGCGCAGGTCGCCTGATCCTGCAAGGCCTGGACCTCGACGCGGACGCGGATCCGGCCAACCCGCCGTCCCCCGACGGCGACCACGCCCGAACCCTGTGCAACCGCCTGAACGACCTCCTGGCAGGCACCGAAGGCGCGGGCCTGGAGTCCTTCCGGGTCGGCCAGCGCGCCATGCCCGCCGACGGCCTCACGGTCGCCGGATTCTTGAGCGACAGCGCCAAGATCTACACCCTGGCGACCCACAGCGGCATCACCCTCGGCCCGCTGCTCGGTCGCCTGGCCGCCCGGGAACTGCTCACCGGCAACCAGGAGGACGCGCTCGCCGACTTCCGCCCCCAACGCCTGATCGGCCAGTCCGACCTGCCGCCGCTGAAACCGGCCCGCTTCGCCGGCCAGCAGTGATCCAGCCCCGCTCGGGTGGCGATCCCGGCTCACCACCCGAGCGGGACGAGGCTGGTCGACTTCTCGCGAAATCGACGACCACCTGGGAAAACCGGGGCACGATCAGGTGAGGTGGCGGCGGAGGAAGTCGAGGGTGCGGGGCCAGGCCGTCTGGGCGGATTCCTCGTGGTACGAGGCGGGGTTCTGGTCGTTGAAGAAGGCGTGGCCCGCCGGGTAGAAGTAGATCTGCGGGCGGACCTGCGACTGCTGCTGGATCTTGTCGCGGAGTTCGCCGACCGCGTCCTCGCTGATCGTGCGGTCGTACTCGCCGAAGTGGCACAGCATCGGGGCGGTGAGACCGGAGAAGTCGGTGTCGGCCACCGAAGGCATGCCGTAGAACGGCACCGCGGCGCCGACCCGGTCGCCCTGCTGCGCAGCGAGCACGATCGCGAACTTGCCGCCCATGCAGAACCCGACAGCACCCACCGACGAACTGCTCACCTGCTCGTGCCCCAGCAGGAAGTCGACCGCACCCGCCAGGTCCCGGGCCGCTCGGTCGACCGGCAGCTGCTGCATCAGCCGCGCGGCCTCCTTGCCGTCGTGGGTGGTGTGCCCGCCGTAGAGGTCCGGGGCGAGCGCGACGAATCCCTCTGCCGCCAGCCGGTTCGCCACGTCCGCGACGTGGTCGGTCAGCCCCCACCACTCCTGGATCACCACCACGCCCGGCCCGGTTCCGGACGGTGTCGCCAGGTAGCCGTGCGCGGTGCGCCCGTTGCTGGGGAAGCTGACGTTCTGGTGGGGGTTCGTCACCTTGGCACTCCTCTGACCGGGACCGGTGGGCTGACCGGCACATGGTCGCGCCGGGCCAGGCTGATCGCACGCGCTCTGCCGGGGCGCCGAAGCCCCCGGCAAGATCAACACCGTATCGAGGTGCGCCCCGGCTGCCAACCGCCGATCAGTCGGCGATGACCTGATCGAGGACGGCGGTGAACGCTTCGCGGTCCACGGTGGCCGGATCCTCGGCCAGCCAGCGGCCGATCTCGCGGACGAACTGCGCCGGGGTCATCGGCGAGACCTGCTCGTCCTGCTCCACGGTGGTCACCTCACCGGAACGGCTCGGGTAGATCAGCACCGCGCCGCGCACCTCGACGCCGGGCAGCAGTTCCTCGAACGCCTCGACGCCTTCGGTCAGCCGGGTCGCGCCACCGCGGAACGGGTGCCCGTTGCGCCACAACGTGCCTTCCTCGTCGGCCGTGTAGTGGCCGGGCAGCCAGGTCTTGGACTCCACCAGCACCAGTCGGCGCCCGCACAGCACCGCGTGGTCGACGTCTTCGAACACCGAGCCGGGCCAGGCCAGGCCGTGGAACACCCGCACCCCGGGCAACCGGGTCAGGTACTTGGCGCACAGATCGGCGGTCAGCTGCTGCGCGCGGTTGGCCGGATCAGCGGTGTCGTGCGACCCGAAGGTCCGGCGCCCGCCGAAGTCCGCGGCGAACAACCGGTCGGCGCGGTGCGCGCGGATGTGCTTGCGCAGCAGCACCACGATCACCGCCCCGGCCGCCACCAGCAGCGCGAGCCAACCGGCCAGCAGCGCGGCGGTCAGATCGACGGCCAGCCCCGCCATCAGCAGCAGCGACCAGCCGCCGACCAGCGCGAGCGTGGGCATCCGCTCCGGGCCGACCACCGGCAGGTAGCGGATGCGCGCGTCCGGGTCGACGCCGTCCCACCACGCGATGTCGTCCAGGCGCAGCCGGGGCAACCGCGGCACGTAGTTCGGGTCGTCGCCGAAGTTCCGGCGGGGACGGCGGACCTTGGGCTCCGGAGCGCGCCGCTCTTGCGCACCGCCGTCGTAGCTCGCGCGGCGCACCGGATCGTTGAGGGTTTCGTAGGCCTCTTGCAGCAGGCGGAAGGTTCCCGCAGTGCCACCGACGTCGGGGTGCATGCTGCGGGCCAACGTCCGGTACGCGGACTTGATCTCGGTGGCGCTCGCATCCGGCTGCACGCCGAGAAGCTCGTAATAGTCGACCCCGCGCACGGCCCTCCCGCCTCCCACGACTGCGCGGCCATGATAGGGCTTGCGCCGGAGGCAAGATCAACCGCGTTGGGGTGTTTCGTCGACGAGCTCCGCAACGTCCTGCCCTCGGGTGACGTGGGCGCCGTCGGCGAGCAGGAACCGGCGCACCGTGCCCGGGTTGTCGACCTTGACCGGGTTGTAGGTCTTGACCGCCTCGATCACGGCGATGGTCTGGCCCGCGTCGACGTGGCCGCCCTCGCTCACGTACGGGTCGGATTCGGGAGCCGGTCGCCGGTAGAACACGCCCGGCTGCTGGGCCTTGACTGTGGACATGCTGGTAACCGTGCGCGCGGCGAGCGCCGACCGCCACTCGCGCATGCGCACCCCGAACGCGAAAAAACCCGCTGACCTCCAGGTCAGCGGGCTCTTCCACGCGGATGGCCGGGACGGCGGGGCCGCCCCTCCCTTTTGACCACCCGGAACAGCCGGGCTCGGTCCTCGGTGGCGCCTCGAACCGGCTCGGCTAGCTGTGCGGTGCACCGCCGGATTCGCGGTCCGGAGCCGGGAGGGAGCTCCGGACGACTCGTCCGACACCGCCAAGTCCATCGACCGGCGGGATCGACCCACCGGTGCCGTGGATCACCCTAGCCGAAGTTCGGCGCCGCGGGGGCCCAACGTGACGGACGGCTCGCCGCACCTCAACCAGGACGGACCGGACATCGCCGGGTCGACACTTTTCGCACATTTCGCACTCAGGACGAATCGCCTGGTCAAAGCGGATGAAACGACCTTACGGGAGGAAAAATCGCGCCGCGGAGTCGCGGTGTTCACACTTGTTTGACACCAAGGTGAGCCTTACCTAGGTTTCCGGTCACCCGCAGTCGCACGAAGAGGGAAACGTGAATGCTACTCAGTAATGCCCTGATCGGCTTGCGGGAAGGCCTGGAAGCCGTCCTGGTGGTCAGCATCCTGGTCGCCTTCCTGGTCCGCACCGAACGCCGCCGGGCCCTGCCGCTGGTCTGGATCGGCGTCGCGGTCGCGGTGGCGCTGTCGGTCGGCCTCGGCGCGCTGCTGACCTACACCGCGGCGTCGTTGAGCTTCGAAGCCCAGGAGGCCTTCGGCGGCATCGCCTCGATCGTCGCCGTCGTGTTCGTCACCGGGATGATCTTCTGGATGCGCAAGGCCGGCCGCACCCTGGCCGCACAGCTGCGCGGCCAGCTCGACGGGGCGCTGGAGCTCGGCCCGGCCGCGGTGATCACCGTGGCGTTCTTCTCGGTCGGCCGGGAAGGCATGGAGACGGCCGTGTTCTTCTTCTCCAGCGTGCAGTCGGCGGGCGGCGGCACGGTGCTGCCGCTGATCGGCTTCGTCGTCGGCATCGCGCTGGCGGTCCTGCTCGGGTTCCTGTTCTACGCCGGGGCCGTGCGGATCAACCTCTCGAAGTTCTTCACCGTCACCGGCGTGCTGCTGGTCTTCGTGGCCGCCGGAGTCCTCGCCTACGGCCTGCACGACCTGCAGGAGGCCGGACTGCTGCCGGGCCTGCACACCCTCGCCTTCGACGTGAGCGCCTACGTCTCGCCGACCTCGTGGTACGGCGCGCTGCTCAAGGGCATCTTCAACTTCTCGCCGCAGACCACGGTCGTCGAAGCCATCGCCTGGCTCGGCTACGTCGTGGTCGTGCTCCCGCTGTTCCTCCGCCCGCACCGCGGCACCGCTGCCGTCCAGCCCGCCGCCACCTCCTCGGAAGTGACCGAATGAGCAACCACACCCGCGTCCTGGTCCCCGCCGCGCTCTGCGCCACCCTGCTCGCCGGCTGCGGCTCGCAGCAGGGCTCCCCCGATGCCATCACCGTGCAGGCCACCGACGACGCGTGCACGCTCTCCGCGGCGTCCGCCCCGGCAGGCACCATCCACTTCCAGGTCACCAACGGCGGCAGCCAGGTCACCGAGTTCTACCTCTACGGCGAGGGCGACCGGATCATCAGCGAGGTCGAGAACATCGGCCCCGGGCTCACCCGCCAGCTCGTCGCCGAGGTCCCGCAGGGCGGCAAGTACACCGCCGCGTGCAAGCCGGGGATGCAGGGCGACGGCATCCGCTCCGACTTCACCGTGACCGGCGCGGCCGCCGCCCAGGACGGCGCGGCGGCGCAGGCCGTGGCGGCCTACAAGGGCTACGTCGACGAGCAGGCCGGGGAGATCGAGAAGCTGACCGGGCAGTTCGTCGACGCGGTCAAGGCCGGTGACGTCGAGCGCGCCAAGCAGCTCTACGCCCAGGCCCGCGAACCGTGGGAGCGCATCGAGCCGGTCGCGGAGAGCTTCGGCGACCTGGACCCCAAGATCGACGGCCGCGAGGCCGACCTGGAGCCCGGCCAGGAGTTCACCGGGTTCCACCGGTTGGAGAAGGACCTGTGGGTCACCGGGCTGCAGCCCGACTCCGCCGCCATCGCCGACCGGCTGATGGCCGACGTCCGCGACCTGGTGGCGCAGTCCCGGACCGTGGAGCTGACCCCGACCGGCGTGGCCAACGGCGCCAAGGGCCTGCTCGACGAGGTCGCCACCGGCAAGGTCACCGGCGAGGAGGAGATCTTCTCGCACACCGACCTGTGGGACTTCCAGGCCAATGTGGACGGTGCGCAGCAGGTGATCACCTCACTGCGACCGGTGCTGACCGGCAAGGACCCGAAGCTGCTGGCGACCCTGGATGAGAAGTTCGCCGCGGTGAACGGCCTGCTGGGCCGCTACCGGGACGGCGAGGGCTTCAAGCCCTACACCGACCTCAACCCCGACCAGGTCCGCGAGCTGGCGGCCGCCGTCGACGCGCTCAGCGAGCCGCTGAGCCAGACCGCGGGCGCGGTCGCGAAATGACCGGGGTGTCGCGCCGCCGGTTGTTCGGCATGACCGGCGGCGCGCTCGCGATCGCCGGCGCGGGCGCCGGAGCCGGCTACTTCACCGGGCGCCAGGGCGAGCCCGCTCAGGTCGAGCCGTTCCGCGGTGCGCACCAGGCGGGCATCACCACCCCCGCCCAGGACCGGATGCACTTCGTGGCCTTCGACGTGACCACCACCGACCGCGGCGAGCTGGTCGACCTGCTGCGCGAGTGGACGCAGGCGGCCGAGCGGATGACGGCCGGGCTGGAAGCGGTCGAGAACGGCGCGGTCGGCGGCGTGGCAGAAGCCCCACCGGGCGACACCGGGGAGGCGCTGGACCTGCCCGCCTCCTCGCTGACGCTCACGATCGGGTTCGGGCCGTCGCTGTTCGACGGGCGGTTCGGCCTGGCCGACCGCCGTCCGCCCGCGCTGGCCGACCTGCCGCACTTCCCCGGCGACAACCTCGACCCGGCACGCAGCGGCGGCGACCTGTGCGTGCAGGCGTGCGCGAACGACCCGCAGGTGGCGGTGCACGCGGTGCGCAACCTGGCGCGCATCGGTTTCGGCCGGGTGGCGGTGCGCTGGTCGCAGCTCGGCTTCGGCCGGACCTCCACCACCTCGCGGTCGCAGACCACGCCGCGCAACCTCTTCGGCTTCAAGGACGGCACCAACAACCTCAAAGCCGAGGACACCGCCGAGCTGGACCAGCACGTCTGGGTGCAGCCGGGTGATGGTCCACAGTGGATGGCGGGCGGGAGCTACCTGGTGGCCCGCCGGATCCGGATGCACATCGAGACCTGGGACCGCGCCCCGCTCACCGAGCAGGAGGCCATCGTCGGCCGCACCAAGGGCAGCGGCGCGCCGCACGGCGCGGCCGAGGAGTTCGCCCCGGTCGACCTGAAGGCGAAGGGCTCGGACGGCGAACCGCTGATCGCCGACAACGCGCACATCCGCCTCGCCGCCCCCGAGCGGCACGGCGGGGCGCGCATGCTGCGCCGCGGCTACAACTTCACCGACGGTTCCGACGGCCTCGGCCGCCTGGACGCCGGGCTGTTCTTCGTGTGCTTCAACCGGGACCCGCGCACCCAGTTCATCCCGGTCCAGAACCTGCTGGCCAAGAAGGACGCGATGTCGGAGTACCTGGAGCACAACGGTTCTGCGATCTTCGCCTGCCCACCCGGGGTCCAACCCGGCGAGCACTGGGGCCAGAGCCTGTTCGCGTGAGCCCTCCTGGACGGCCCGCACTCCGCCGGAGCGCGGGCCGCCGCGTTCGGTTCGAGCACCTGCATCCGCAGCGGTGTTCGAAGGACACCTCACCCCCCAGGCGCTGGGAAAACGCGCTGGTAACCCACAAGAATGGCAGCTGGTGGCGTCGTCGCAGATCGGTCTGCCCGGCTGCCCACCGCGGCTTAAACTCCCGTCGAATGGCAATCGGCCACCTGTGCGCGAATCGGATGGCGAAGCGCTCTCGACGCATGGGACCGGCTCGTGTCGGAAACGCCGGCAGCGGCGTCGGTCACGGAGGTGGGAAGTCCCATGGCATTGACCTACTGGGAACGAGTCGCCGAATCCCGTTGGGGCCGCTACATCACCGCCGAGGAGGAGCGGGCGATCGTGCTCGCCGGTGATCAGGTCGGCGCCCCAGGACGCGCTCTGGACATCGGATGCGACGGAGGCCGCTGGGCCCGCGTGCTCGAGCGCAGAGGGTGGAAGGTCACCTGCACCGATGTGGACGACGACGCGATCCGCCTGTGCACCGAACAACTACCGCAGGTCCAATGCATCCGGGTGAACCCGAGCGATACGAGGCTCCCGCTGGCGGACGCGTCGGTCTCCCTCGCCCTGTGCATCGAAGTCATCGCAGTGGTCAGCAGCGAATGGTTCGCCGAGGAAGCTGCTCGGGTGCTCGCTCCAGGCGGGATGCTCGTTGCGACCGCGTGGAACCGCAGCTCACCACGAGGGCTCGCCGCCTGCGCCGTCTCCCGGCTGCGCGACCGCAAACCGCATCCGTTCTACGGCCATTCGTACCACGCATTGCGGCGCAAGCTGCGCGCCGCGGGCTTCGAAATCTGCTCCGAACAAGGCCTGTGCTGGTTCCCGTTCAGCCGCGCCAGCGATTCCCGCCTCATCCCGGTGGCCGCAAAGCTGGAGAAGGCCACCGGGCTCGACCGCCTGGCCCTGCTGAGCCCGTGGGTTCTCGTCACGGCGAGGAAGGGGAACCGAACCTGAGGGGTCGACGCCCTCAGCGGCCGTGACGCTTCGAGGTCACGCGGCGTCGAAGGTCCGCACGACCACGCGGTGTTTGCCGCCCCGGGTGCGTTCCATCGGCTCGTCGGTCATCAGGGCGACTTCGACTGCGCCGTCCACCAGCCGTCGAACTTTGCCGAGCAGCTTGGAGCGCTCGTCCGCGTCGAAACCCGGTTCCACCTCAAGGCGCACTTGGACGAGACCGGCCTCGGGCTGGACGAACTGGTAGCGACGCACGTGGCGGGCATCGCGGAAGCACCGGACGAGCGAGAGCATGGAAACGCGCCTGCCGTTCGGCAAGTGCAACGCATCTCCCTGCCGACCGGCCACCCGCTCCAGGAACGTGCCTCCCGTGCCGCAAGGACACGTCCCCGCTCCGAGCACTGCTCGGTCCCCGACGCGGTACCGCAAGAACGGCAGCGTCCGGGCGTGCAGGTTCGTCACCACCACGTCACCCTCCTCGCCCGGTCGACACCGGCGTCCGGCGCCGTCGAGGATCTCGACGATCGACACGTTCTCGGCGATGTGCAGCCGACCGTGCGAGCATCCTTGCGACATGATGCCGCCGTCGTTGCACCCGTACTGATCGCGCAGTGGCGCGTCGAAGGCCTGCTCGATGCGCTCGCGCCAGGTCGGGAACAACGGCTCGGCTGTCGTGACGATCGCCATCGGCGGCGGCACGCGCACACCCGCTTCCAGCACGGCGTCGGCCATCGCCGCGACAGTGCTCGCGTATCCGTACCAGAGCGCTCCTCGCGCGCGCCCCGCGGTGAGTGCGCGTTCCAGGCTCGTCTCCCGGTCGATGATCCATCCGGTCGCAGAGACCACGCGGCCCTCCAGATGAGCCCGCAAGCGAGACTTCACACCCTCGCTCTCGGACTGCAACGAGGGCGGATTGCCCAGCAGTACCAGGCGGTCCCCGTAGCGGTAGCCGGTGCCTTCCCAGAAGTACAGGTTCGCCGCGTAGATGTGCGTCCAGGCGCGCTTGTCGAGCGGGTACTGGAACGGTTCGCCGGTACTACCACCGGTCTTCTTGGCGATGTGCGGAATGCCCCGCCAGTCGGTGCTCAAGAAGTCGTCCATGCGTTGCCGCATCATCGCCTTGTCGACCACGGGGAGCTCGGCGAGATCCACCTCGTCCACGCTGCGCCCGGCCAGCACGTCGCGGTAGAACGGCACCTCTGCCTGCGCGTGTCCAAAGACGGCGCGCAACCGGTCCCGCTGCCAAGCTCGCCGCTCGTGCTCGGACCATGCGAAGAACTCCGGCAACCATCGCGCCGTGCTCAGGTAGGGAGCCCGGAGAACGGGCTCCACAACACCGCGCGTAACGGCGGAGACCACGCGCGGGCGCAACGAGGACATCATCCGACCTCCCGGACTGTTCGATCAGCAAATCTTTTGCGGCGGACAGGATCAGTTCTGCGGTTCTCGGGCCGGATCGACGAGAGCTCCGGGGTAGCGCGCCACGACCTTGGTGAAGTCCCAATCCCGCTGGGGGATCCCGCTCCCCGAGTCATCGCTCGGGTCACCGGGACGGTCGCGGTTGACCGCCCAGAAGGTGAACCGGCCGAGGCGGCGATCGGTGGCGTAGTCCAGGAAGTTGTGGAAGTCCTTCAACCACACGGTTTCCTCGACTCCCCCGTTCTTCGACGATATCCCGGCCTTGCGGTACGCCTCTTCGAGCGGTATCGCGAAGGTGCCGGCGATCTCCCTCGCGAGCCCTTCGGTGGCCGAGATCGTGTCGCGGGTCATGTCGGTGCCCCCGAACGCGAAAGGCATGATCGTGAAGACGTCAATGTCGGAGCCGATCTCGTGCGCTCGCCGGATGAGCCGCTTGCCGTCGTCGTTCGGACCCGAGCGATCCACCGGGAACACCACGATCGTCTTCAGGTCGCGGTTCCGCTGCTTGAGGATCTTCAGCGCGCCGAGTTCGCGATCTTGCGCCGCGGGCGATTCGAATTCACCCTTCTCGATGTCGATGTCGATCGCTTTGAGCTGGTAGGCGTCGATGACCTTCTGGTACGCGTTCGCCAGGGACTGCTCGTCCGGGCAGACCTCGCCCAGCTTCCGCCCCTCCTTGTCGCTGCCTCCCATGGAAACGACGACATCACCGCCCGCGTCGCGGATCCTCTTGATCTGAGCGGCATCGTCGCCGTCCAGCGGCCGTTCGCCGTCCCATGCGGGATCGCAGCCGTTGCCGGCGAGGATGAAAGCGAGGGTGAACGCCTTGACGCCGGTTTCCTTCATCACCGCAACCGGGTCAGGGGGGTCGCCCCACCCGAAGAAGAGATATGGCGACGAAGTCACCGCGGCCGGACCCCGGGAAACGTCGTTGCTGTGCGTTCCGCAAGAGATGCACGCCCAACCGATGGCGAGAGCGGCGAGACACGCGCCTATCTTCGGCATGATGTGAGCTTCTCCTTCCGCTGCTGCAGGCGAATGCCGCGTCACCACGTGGATGGTCCGGCAATCGCGTTGGTCCTTTCGGCCGGCGTGGTGACCGGGGCGCGATCTCCTCCCAGACGTGCCGAGACGATCGCCAGCAGCACGAACACCAGATCGCCCACGCCACGCATCACCAGGTGGATGTCGATGACGGAGAGGACCAGGATCGTCCACCAGAACGCTTCGAGCGCGGTCGCATACGCTCCGACCACGTCGTTGCGCGACCGCAGCAGTGCGGTTCCGCGGAGCACCGCGATCGAAAGCCAGATGAACCCGAGCAGCAGCGGAATGCCGCCCACCCACAGGAAGTGCAGGTACCCGGATTCGAGGTAGATCTCCTCGCGCCAGGTCTCCGGTGCGCGCAGCACCGAGTTCGGCGAAATTCCCAAGACGAAGCCGAAATCGGTCAGATGCGGCAAGTAGAAGGTGACGAGGTTGTCCCACCGCCCGTACCAGCTCTGGGGAACGCCTCTCGTGCCGAACTCCGACAACCGGGTGAGGAACGCGGGCGCGCCGACCACCAGCGCGATGGCGGCAACCGGCGCGATCCGGAGCATCTTCCGGCGAATGCCCGGAAAGCGGCGCAGCACCACGACACCGACCACCACCACGGAAATCCAGGTGGAGAACTGGCCGGTCGCGAGCACACCGGCGCCGAAGACGAGCCCCAGCAGCGTCGCCTCCCGGCGTCCGACATTACCCCGCACGGCACAGGCGACCATCAACGTCAGTCCGATGACGAGGTAGTCGCCGGTCGCGATCGAGGAGCTCAACGTCGAGGTGCCGCGTTCGGCGAGCGCTGCGGAATCGGACGACCACATCGAGTCCAGCGCCGACACCACCGGCGGAAACTGCAACACCTGCAGCACCGCGATCAGCCCGGTCGCCGCCGCCGACCACACGATCAGCCGCATGCAGCGGACCAGCTGCTCCTCCGACAGGACGGTGCAGCGCACCAGCAGCAGCAAAGCGACCAGCTTGCACACCGGCGCCACCGCCATGATGTCGGAGGCTGCCGGTGGGACGCCTCGCAACAGCATCGATTCCAGCGGCCACACCGTGCTCAACAGAACGAAGGCGATGAGTGGAACATCCAGTGGTCGCAAGCGAATCCGCACCGAGGCGCCGCGGAGGAACCGCACGTACGCGCCCACAGCGGCACCCAGCAGCAACAGGGCGAGCAGTGCCTCGTTCGGCCGCACCAACGGGATCAGCGTGCCACGGCCGAGTCCCGCGACGAACGGCAACAGCAGAACGTAGGCATAAGTGGCGTAGATCGGCCGGTAGGCCGCGCCGGCGACCAAGCCGATGGCCCCGAGCACACCCAGTGCCGCCGGACCGGCGAGCAGGCTGAGCAGTCCGGCGAACGTCATGCACATCAGCGCGGATATGGCCCAACGCGCGTGCGTTGAACGAACCGCCAGCAGTGGAGTCGCTGCAGTCATGAGGTACGTCCTGTCCACAGATTCATACTCGTTCGCAACACCAACGCGTAGATCGCCAGCGCCAGCAACCCGCACACCCCCAACATCGCGACCGTTCCGATCTGGTCGACCCCTTGGGAATCGAGGAACCACCGCCCGACGACCACGACCGGGACCATCGCGACGGCCGCGGCCACCACGCCCACGATCTCCGTCCACTCCACCAACCGCTCGGAGCGGATCGCACGGCGCAACCTGGCCAGCACGAGGGTCACCCCGGCCAGCTCTCCGGCGAACAAGGCCACGCACAGGATCACCAGTCGAACCTCACCAGGCGGCGTGAACAGCGATCCGACGACAACCGCGAAGCTGACGCCGAGGGTCATCGCAGCACCACGCCGCGGCCCGACGATGTCCAGCCGCGCGTACAGCGCTTGGCGGCCGATCAGGTGCACACCCGCCACCAGCTGGGCCAACCCGACCACGACCAGGCACCCGGCGAGTTGGTCGATCAGGGCAGCGGAGCGGAGTTCGCCGTGGGCGAGCGCCGTGGCGATCGGGTGGGAGAGCATGCCCAGCAGGAGCAGCGGCGGCAGACCGGTGATCGCCGCGTAGCTGAGCGCCTTGCGCCACGCAGCCGCGAATCCGGTGCTGTCACCACGTTCCACCGCAGCGGACATCCCGGGAAGGATCACAGTGGACACCGCCCGCGAGCCCAACGCCAGCGCACTGCTGTACGCCAGGTAAGCGGTCTGCACCACGATGGCCCCGCCCGGCACCGTCGTTCCGGCCGCCACCAGGAGGAGCATGCCCGCGGTCGGCGTGATCGCGACGGTCACCGACTTGCCGATGCGCCGCGCGACGTCCACGGTCTCGGGATCCGCCCGCCACTGCATCCGCGGTCGCACCGGTAGCCCCACCCGGGCAGCACCGAACAGCTGCACACAAGCATGTGCGACAACCGCCAGCGTGCTGCCGATGCTCAAGGTCAGCAGGAGCCCGAGCGGAACGTCACCGACCTCCAGGCCCGTGCCCCACATCGCGCCGGCGAACAGCACCACACCGATCACGACGAGGTTCTCCACGACCGGCGCGACGGCGGCCAGCACGAACCGCCCACGCGCTTGCTGGGCCGCAGTCCCGAAAGCGGCTGCGGTGTAGCACATCACCTGCGGCGCCATCAGCAGGATCATCACCACCGTGAGTTCTTGTGCCGTACCGCGAGCCACCGGATCGTCGATGCCGAAGGTGAGAACCCACGCCAGCAGCGGCGACGTGATCAGGAGCAGCCCGGTGATCGCGCCGGACGCGGTGACCAGGAATCCGCCGACGCGTCCGAGCAACTCGGTCGCGTGGGCCGGTCCGCGTTGCGCGGTGGCCCGGAGGACGGCCGGGACGATCATCGGCGCGAGCGCGTGGCCCGCGATCAGCAAGTACGCCTGCGTCGGCAGGAGGTTGGCGGTGACGAAGCTGTTCCCGAAGTAGGTGGGGCCCAGCACCGCGCCGATGACCACGATTCGGACCAGCCCGGTCAGCCGGCTGATCAGCGTTCCTCCCGCTACCAGGGCGGAATGCCGAGCCGTCCCGGTGGCGTAGTCGGACTGCCGGCTGCTGGTCATGGGACGTACCTCACCGCCCGGGTCCAGCGACGCGCCGCCACCGCGACGACCCCGGCCGCTACCAGGAGTCCGGCCAGCGCCCCGGTCAAGGTGGTGAGCCACGGCTGCGGGCTGACCTGCTGGTCGACCGGGTACGGCTGCGTCAGGAGTTGCGGACCGCCGCCCTGCTCGGCGTTGAGCTTGTCGATCTGGCTCAACAACTGCTGCTCGCGGTCGGCGAGACCCGTGGCGCTGGGAGACTGCCCGGCCCTCGCCGCGGTCAGGTCCTGCTGCACGGAAGCCAGCTGTTCACGCAGGTACTGGTCCGCATTGGACGTGCTGTTCCGCTGCGCTTCCCGCAGGTAGCCGTCGACGACGGCCTTCGAACGCCGGATCGCTGCCTCGGGCGAGTCCGCTCGCGCCTCGACCTGGATGACCTCGCTCTCCGAGAGCACCACGCTGGAAACCTGCTTCTCCAGGTCCTCGACCCGGATGTGCTCGCTCGCGGCCACCGGCCCCAGCACCCGCCTGCTGTGCAACATCACCAGCTGGGTCGTCAAACCGCGGTCCTGGCGCAGGAATTCGGAGGGTTTCTCCGAACTGACCTCGTAGAGGATCTCCGCGCGAGCCGCGTACTGCGCGGGTAGTACGAACGCGCTCGCCAGGCCGATCCCGGTGCCCAGCAGCACGATCACGGCGGCGACGACAGCCAGCCTGGTCACCAATCGCCTGGGAAGGGACACCCGTGCGTTGTCGGAGGGTCCGTGCTCAGCCTTTCCGCTAGGAGCCGCGGACGGAGATCCAAGGCTCAAATGCCCGTTCTTCATTGCGGAATCGCGCAGGTCGGTCATGGTCATGCACCTTTCAGTACGTCGCAGGCCTGGGTCACTTCGTCGCTCCTCGATGTTTCGCAGTGCAAGTCGGTGTCGAGTTCCTCGATGTCGTCCGGCGAGCGAAGCGCAGCGGAACCCGCCACCTGTTCCCGTCGAGGTGGTCCAGCGCCAGAGCCACCGCGACCACGACTGCGAAGCCCAGACAACCTCCCGCCACGATGTCCGTGGCGTAGTGCAGGTTCAGCGAGGTCATGGACGTGGCCATGGCGGTGGTCACGCAGCCGAGGCCGAAGAAGGCCAGTCCGCTGAGCACCGTGACGGTGATGCTCGTGCGGTGGAACCAGATCACGCCCGCGGTCGTCAGGAGAGCGACCAGGGCGGTGGTGTGTCCGCTGGGCAAGGCCCAGTAGTCGTTGATCGTGCGGCCGATCAGCGGTTTCAGCAGCTGGCTGAGGACGATGGCCGCAGGCGGGCCGATCGCCGGGAGCAGCAGTTGCTTCCAGCGACCGCTGAGATATCCGATACCGCAGATGAGGGCGGTCGCCGCCAGCGCGGGTCGGTGGTTCCCGAGTTCGCCGATCTCGTGCAGTGCTCCGATGTGCTGATCGGCGATGTGCGCTCGCAACCAGCGCTGAGCGGCGAGGTCGAGAGCACTCGGCTCGGTGTGCCCGGCGTAGCGCACGCTGAGCGCGACCAGGACCAGCAGGCACGCACCCGCGACCAGCGCCAAGGGCCACCTGAGCGGCGGTGCGATCAGCACCGATCGCCGCACCACCGGCCCGGCTGCGTTCGGCGATGGCCCGGCCCGCTCTTCCTCGCCGACGTCCGCGCGAGGAACCCGGTCGGCTTTCACAGCCGCTCCACCTCAGCGGCGCGGAGCCGGTTGCGCGTGTCGAAGACCCGATCGGCGTGGCGCTCCAGCAGCACCCAGTCGAACGCGTCGTGGTCGGTCAGGACGATCACCAGGTCCGCGCGCTCGATCTGCTCCGGGCCCCACGGCACGATCGCCACCTCCACCGGAACCTCCGCCTCGTCGATCAGCGGATCGACCGCGCGCAACTCGGCACCGAGTGCGTGCAGGCGCTTGGCCACGCCCATCGCCGGGGACAGCCGCGCGTCGCTCGAATTGGCCTTGTACGAGAGGCCCAGGAGCAGGATCCGGCTCCCGTTGACCGCCATGTGCCGCCGGTTGAGGTGCTCCACGGCGCGGGCCACGACGTAGTCCGGCATGTGCTCGTTGACGTCGTTGGCGATTTCGACGAACCGGAAGGCCTTCCCCAGCGAACGGCGGACCTGCCAGGACAGGTACGACGGGTCGATCGGCAGGCAGTGGCCGCCGACGCCGGGCCCCGGGGAGAACCGCATGAACCCGAACGGCTTGCTGGCCGCCGCGTCGATCACCGACCACACGTCCACGCCCAATCCGTGGCAGTACATGGCCAGTTCGTTGACCAGCGCGATGTTGACGTGCCGGAAGGTGTTCTCCAGCAACTTGGTCAGCTCGGCCTCGCGGGTGCCCCGCACCGCAACGGTGCGGTCGACGAGCTGGTCGTAGAACTCCTGCACCGCGCGCAGCGATCGACCGTCCACACCGGACACGATCTTGGGTGTGTTGTGGAACTGCCAGGCCGGGTTGCCCGGGTCGATCCGCTCCGGGCTGTAGCCGACGGCGAAGTCCACACCCGCGCGCAGCCCTGAACCGGCCTCCAGGATGGGCAGGAAGACCTCGTCGGTCGTGCCCGGGTACGTGGTGGATTCCAGGATCACGCAGCAGCCCGGCGTGACGTGGCCGGCGAGCGTCCGCGCGGCCTGCTCGATGCAGTCCAGATCGGGAGCGCCTTCGCGCAGCGGTGTCGGCACGCAGACCACGGCCGTGTCGAACCCCTCCATCGCGCTGTGGTCGCTGGTGGGCAGGTACCTGCCCGTAGCCAGTGCCGCGGCGAGCTCGGCGTCCCCGATGTCGTCGATGAACGTGCTCCCCCGGCCGAGCAGGTCGACGCGGTTCTTGTCGGTGTCGAAACCGACCACGTCGAAACCGACTTCGACGGCGCGCATCGCGAGGGGCAGCCCCACGTAGCCCTGCCCGATGACGACCACGCGGTGGCCTGTGCTGGTAATCATTTTCCCCCTCCTCGCACGAGCTGCGCGCTCGCGGAGATTCGTTGCGGTGGTGGAACTGCGGAATCAGCAGAAGTACCGGTACAGCAGAGCCCCGGCCTCGTCGGTGATCCGGTCCGGAACCGACTCGTCGGTGAACAGCCGGGTGATGTCGCCGAGCACCCGGCCCGCCTCGGCTTGTGCCGGCGACGGTTCACCGGCCGACTTCAGGGCGACGATGCGCTTCTCGTCGGTCGCGTACTTGCTCTTGAAGCGGATCAGGCCGGGCTGGTCCACATCGCTGGCGCCCCAGTCGACGGCGCGCATGCCGCGTTCGGCGGCCCAGCGGATACCTGCCCAGTAGACGGCGTCGTTGGGTCGCATGGCCAGGTAGTCGGGTCGGGACGCCGCGAACTTGCAGTGCAGGATTCCGTTCCAGGCCAGGAAGACCACGCCTGCCACGGTGTCCTCGGCGTGCCGGGCGAGCATGGTCACCACCGAGCAGTCCGCGCTGAACCTGTCCCAGATGTTCTCGAAGAACTCGACGGGCTGGGCCAGCATGCGGTACTTCCGCTTCCGCAAGCCGACCTGGAGCTGGTGGAACTGCTGCACACCGCGGATGCCGCTGATCGCCTCGACGCGGATGCCGCCGCGTTCGGCCTTGGCGATGTTCCGCCGGGCTGCCTGGTCGATCCTGCGGTGGATGTCCTCGATCGGCGCATCGATCCGGGTGGTGTGCTGGACGGTTTCGCCGGTGATCCGCAACCGGGGATCCGCGACGGGTTCCGCCGCGTGCAGGCAGCGCAAGGTCAGGCTGGTGCCCGGTTCGATCAGGCCGTCCACGAGCGCGTTCCAGGTCGCGGTGTCCGGTGCGACCGGATCGGCCCAGTCGGAGAACGGCAGGCTGCACAACCTGTCTCCGCGGAGGTCCGAAACCGGAACCCAGGCCAGCCCACCCCGCGGCGTGCCGTCGGCGTCCAGCGCGATCCGCGCGGCCGGGGTGAATCCGTAGGTCGAGCAGACCGCGTCGATCCACGGTGGCGAGGTGAACAGGTCTCCGTGCTCACCCGTGGCCAGGGTGCGCCAGAGCTCGTCCTTGCGCGGATCGACGGTGGTGATGGGAGCAATCGTGGTCATGAGCTTCTCCGACTGGATCGCGAACGCAGTGCGAACGGTGCTGGTGACTGCCGTTGCCGCACCGACGTGGTCAGCGCGGCCATCAGGTCGTCGGGGGTGATCGAACCCGCATCGCGGTGCCGGGCCAGGCCCCGGCGATCCAGTTCGCCGGCCAGCTCGCGCTGGTGGTCGTCGGTGGCCTCGCCGTGGCGTGCCTCCCTGGCGATCAGGACCGGTGACCGGCCCGCGTCGAGCGCTGTGACGACGGATCCGGTTCCGGCGTGGCTGATCACGATGTCCGCCGCGGATACCGCGGCCTTGAGGTCGGCAGCGGGCAGGAACGGGGTCGGGTCGATGGGCAGGTCCGCCACCTGGCCGGCCCCGGTCTGCCACAGGACGTCGACCGGGCGCCCCAGTGCGCGCTCCAGCGCACCCCCGCTGGCGAGCAGCGGCACCAGGGCGGCGATCAGGCGCCGGAACGGGAACTGGGAACCCCCGACGGTGACCACGACGCGGATCCGGTCGCCGATCCGAGGCGTCGCGGTCACCGCCTCGTAGCGGTCGAACTGGCTGCCGCCGTAGTGCCAAGGGCCGCGAGCCCAGTACGGGTGCTGGGTGTAGACCCGGACCCCCGGTGCCCAGCGCAGGATGCGCCCGGTGAGCGAAGGTCCGCTGACCCGCGCCGCGCTTTCGATGTAGTGGCACTCGACGCCGCGAAGCGCCAGGTACGGCAGGACTCCCACCGCGATGCCCGAGCCGGTGGAGACCACGCGGGTCGGCTTGCGCTTCCGCCACAGCCGGTGCGCGATCGGCACGCAGCGCAGCACGCCCCAGAGGTCGCGGCTGTTGACGTCGTGGATGAACTCGACGTCCCGCCCCGCGAGCAGGGAGGTGCTCTGCGCGTTGGACGGGGTCATCCACAGCGCGTCACCGTCCGGCGGGAGCCGGTCGGCCAGACCTTCGAGCTGGGTCAGGTGGCCACCGGTGGTGGCGACGAACAACGTGGTCATCGGATCTCCAGAATCTGCGGCGGCGCCAGGGATTTCCAGGAACCCGCGGGATCGCGCACGAGCGCGTCACCGCGCGCCGTCACCGCGCAACATCGACGGGAGGGTGCTCGCCAGGATCCGCAGATCCAGCCGCACGGTCCGGCTGCGAACGTATTCCGCGTCGAGCTTGAGCATGTCCAGGGTGCCGAGCGTGCTTCGCCCGCGGACCTGCCACAGCCCGGTCAGCCCCGGCAGCACCGTGAAGCGGTCCTGGAACTCCGCCGGGAACATCGCCGCCTCCCACTCCTGGCACGGCCGGGGGCCGACCAGCGTCATCTCGCCCCGCAGCACGTTGATCAGCTGGGGGAGCTCGTCAAGGCTGGTGCGGCGCAGCCACCCGCCGAAGCGGGTGATGCGCGGGTCGGCGGCGAGCTTGCAACTCCCGTTGACCTTGGTGTCCTCGCCGTGCAACTCCCGGACGATCAGCTCCCGGTGCGCGGCATCGGAGCTGTCGAGGCGCATGGTGCGGAACTTGTAGAAGGTGAACGGCCGCCCGTTCAACCCGACGCGCTGCTGGCGGAACAGCGCCGGGCCGCGGCTGGTCGACCGGATGCACAGGGCGATCAACAACATCGGCGCGGACAGCACTACCAGAGCGGCGCTCGCCAGCGACACGTCCAGCGCTCGCCGGAGCCGATCGTCCCATGTGGACGGACTGGCGTTCGCGGACGGCCCGTCCGGCGCGGTGAGCACCGGCAACCGGTCACCGGTGAGCTCGGGGCTGGGGCAGCTCAGCTCGGTCATGTCCGAGCACCTCGCAACACCTCGCAGACCCGCGCCACCTCACCGTCGCTCAGCGAGGGGGACATCGGGAGCGACAGGATTTCACCGGCCGCTCGCTCCGCCACCGGAAGCCGTTCCCCGAACTCCTCGAAGGCCGGCTGCAGGTGGCACGGAACCGGGTAGTGCACGCCCCATCCGATCTGCGCGGCTGTCAGCGTTTCCGCGACCCGTTCGCGGTCAGCGGTGCGGACCACCGCGAGGTGGTGCACCGGAGCAGCGCCAGGTGCGACCGCGACCGGCGTGCACCAATCCGGCAGCCAAGCGCGGTAGCGGGCCATCACGGAACGCCGCCGGTCGTTGTCGCGGTCCAGCCTCGAGAGCTTCGCCAGCAGCACCGCCGCCTGGAGGGTGTCCAACCTGCTGTTGCGGCCGGACACCTCGTGGCAGTTGCGGTCGCGCGCCGACCGTCCGTGGTTGGCCAGTTGCCGGACCCGGTCGGCCAGCGCGGGGTCGTCCGTCACGACAGCGCCCCCATCGCCCAGCGCTCCCAGGTTCTTGCCCGGGTAGAAGCTGAAAGCCGCGGCGTGACCGGCACTTCCGGCGCGCCGACCGTCCAGCCGAGCGCCATGCGCCTGGGCTGCGTCCTCGATGAACGCCAGACCGTGGCGGGCGGCCAGGGCTTCCAGTCGCGACACGTCGGCCAGCTGGCCGAAGAGGTGCACCCCGATCAACGCCGCGGTGCGCCAATTGATCGCGGCAGCAGCGGAATCCGGGTCCAGGAGCAAGGTGTCCGGGAGGACGTCCGCGAACCGCGGTCGAGCGCCGACCGCGCGCACCGCTTCGGCGGTGGCGGCGAAGGTGTTCGCCGGGACCACGACCTCATCGCCGGGCCCGACGCCGATCGCGAGCAGGATCAGCTCCAGCGCATCCGTTCCGTTCCCGACGCCCACGCACTTCGACGTCTCGCAATAGGCCGCGAACTCGTCTTCGAACCGTTCCACCTCCGGACCGCCCAGGAAATGCCCGTGCTGCACCACCGACTTCCAGGCCAGATCGAGTTCGTCGCGCAGTTCGTGGTGGACGGCCTTCAGGTCCAAGAACGGCACGGACAGGTTTGCTGCGCTCATCGGTCTCCTCGTGCTTCTCGTTCTGCGGCGCGGAAAGCCGACCACCACGGGATGAGCGCCGGCACGGGTGCTCGATGCGTGGAAACGACTTCTGCGAGCCGACTGATGATCCAAATTGGACGGGCGTGATATCCGCATCCCCACCACCGCTCGTGGAATTCGGTCAGACCGGCGTGCAAGCCGCAGAACCGCTCTCTGATCCGAGCGCATGATGAAAGTGGAAAGAACCCCCAGTGGCTAGGAGCATATCGGCGCTCCTCGGCATATCACCAGCAACAATCCAACCTTTCACCGGTCGAGTGATGCCGGACGAACGGAAGGACATCGTTCACCCGCGTCGTTTATGGTCTGTGCTGCGCAACCGCAGGTGGGCCCGAACATCGGCCCTCAGCCGCCAGTCTCGCGCGTGGGCACGCGTCCCGACTGGACCGCAGCTCCGCTGGAGGCATCCCGGTTCGCCGCACGAAAATTGCGATGACCTACCTAAAAAGGCATCGCACAACCTGGGGGGGATTAAAGAATTGAGTAATACTACGTGGGTAGCCGTAGTCGGATATGGCTATTGGGGTTCGAAGCACGTTCGAGTCCTCAGCACTCTGCCCGACGTGAACGTCGTCGTGGTGGACGCCGACCCGGTTCGGCGGGCCGAGGCCCAGCGGAATTTCCCGTCGGTGACCGCGGCGTCGGACCTGGCGGCGGTCTCCGACCTCGTCGACGCCGTGGTGGTCGCGACACCGCCCACGACGCACGCCGAGATCGCGATGCAGGCGTTGGACCACGGCAAGCACACGCTTGTCGAAAAACCGCTGGCCACCTCCGTGCGCGATGCGCACAGCTTGGTCGAGGCCGCTGAGCAGCGCGGGCTCCACCTCATGGCCGGCCACACGTTCGTGTACAACGCCGCGGTGCACAAGCTGCGCGAGATCATCCGCTCCGGAGAGCTCGGGAAGATCTTCTACATCGACACTTCGAGGTTGAACCTCGGGCTCTACCAGCACGACGTCAACGTCATCTGGGACCTGGCGCCGCACGACCTGTCGATCATCTCCTACCTGCTGGACGACACCCCGAGCTCGGTCGCGGCGTGGGCCCAGCACAACGTCAGCGGCCGGCACGCCGACGTGGCGCACCTCAGGCTTGATCTGGCGAACTCCGCGATCTCGGCATTCGTCCACGTGAGCTGGTTGAACCCGCAGAAGGTCCGCCGCGTCACCGTCGTCGGTGACCGGAAGATGGCGATCTACAACGATCTCCTCGACGAGGACCGGGTCCGGATCTACGACTCCGGGGTCGACCTCCGGAACCCCGGCGGCGCCGAGAACTCCTACGCGATGCCGGTGACCTACCGCTCCGGGGACATCGTCTCGCCGCACGTGGCGTTCCGGGAACCGCTCCTCGTCCAGGACGAGCACTTCGTCGACTGCGTCCGCGGGAACGCCTGGCCGCGCACCTCCGGCGAGGACGGGTTGAACGTCGTGCACTCGCTGGCCGCAGCGGACCTGGCGCAGTCCGCGGGCAAGCCGGTGCGCATCGACAGCGCCGCGGGGCAGTTCAGGCGTCCCAAGGCGGTCGACGCGGATGGAAGGTCGTGGAACGTTCCGATGCGCGTGGTCTCCCCGTTCGAGCAGGAGAGGGGCGACGTGGCATGACGAGGACGGTCGCGGCACCGGACATCGCGGCGGTGTCGGACGCCGTCCTCCTGGAAGCTTCCGCGGCGGGCCCGGGGTGGCGCGCGGACGTCGTCCGGCTGGAAGGCCGCTACGGCCGCGCGGCCACCACGGCGCCGTAGGAGCGATCTGCGCCACTCCGAGCGGGTGCCGCAGGACACACTCGAGCGACCCGGAAATGCGGGGTGAGAACTTTACGACAGCCGAAGAATCTTCTGCGCTCGTCCGCGTTGACGGTCGTTCCTCTCGTCCATAGCGTTCGAGCCTGGTACGCCCAGCACGTCGACGAGCCCCGGTGTCCGACCGCCGGGGCCGGTGCTTCACCATTTTCCCGCTGCGCACGACCATCGGAGATCCACAGGGGAGCAAGCATGTCCGGTTCCGCGCCCACCGCTGAACCCGCCACCGGCTGGGGCCGGGTGATGCGGCGCAAACCGATCAGCCTGCTCAACGCCGAGACCGGCGCCGACTCCGGCGGCGGCGAGCTGAAGCGGTCGCTGGGCGTGGCCCGGCTGACCATGATCGGTGTCGGCTCCACGGTCGGCACCGGCATCTTCATCGTGCTCAACGAAGCCGTGCCCAAGGCCGGACCGGCGGTCGTCCTCTCGTTCGTGCTGGCCGCGATCACCGCAGCGCTGACCGCGCTCTGCTACGCCGAGCTGGCCTCCACGATCCCGGTCGCCGGCGCGTCCTACACCTACGCCTACGCCACGATGGGCGAGCTCATCGCGTTCGTCGTCGGTGCCTGCCTGCTGCTGGAGTACGGGGTGGCCGCCTCGGCCGTGGCAGTCGGCTGGGGCGAGTACCTCAACGCGCTGCTCGGCGACGTCTTCGGCTGGCAGCTGCCCGCCGAGCTCAGCGCGCCACCCGGCGAGGGCGGGATCTTGAACGTGCCCGCCGCCGTGCTGGTCACCGCCTGCTGCGTGCTGCTGATGCGGGGCGCCAAGGAGTCGGCCACGATCAACGCGATCACGGTGTGCATCAAGCTCGCGGTGCTGCTGCTGTTCGTCGCGGTCGCGTTCACCGCGTTCAACTCCGACAACCTCAACCCGTTCGCGCCCTACGGTGCCGCCGGTGTCAGCGCCGCGGCGTCGATGGTGTTCTTCTCCTACATCGGCATGGACACCGTCTCCACCGCCGGTGAGGAGGTCGAGAACCCGCGGCGGACGCTGCCGCTGGCGCTGTTCTGGTGCGTCGTGATCGTCACCAGCATCTACCTGCTGGTCGCGCTGGCCGGGGTCGGCGCCCAGCCGTGGCAGGAGTTCGAGGGCCAGGACGCGGGCCTGGCGGCGATCCTGGGCAACCTCACCGGCTCGGGCTGGCCGGCCATCGTGCTCGCCGCCGGGGGTGTCGTGTCGATCTTCGGCGTCACCCTGACCACGATCTACGGCCAGACCCGGATCCTGTTCTCGATGGGTCGCGACGGCATGGTGCCGAAGGTCTTCCACACGGTCCACCCGCGCCGCCGCACCCCGATCCGCAACACGCTGATCGTCTCGGGCTTCGTCGGCGTGCTGGCGGCGGTGGTGCCGCTGAACACGCTGGCGAACCTGACCAGCATGGGCACGTTGGTGGCCTTCACGGTCGTCTCCGTCGGCGTGGTGATCCTGCGCCGCACCCGCCCGGACCTGCAGCGCGGTTTCCGCGTCCCGGGCTACCCGGTGGTCCCAGCGCTGAGCATCCTGGCCTGCGTCTACCTGATCTCGCAGCTGCCGTGGACGACGTACCTGATGTTCGCGATCTGGCTGGGCCTGGCGCTCACGCTGTACTTCACCTACAGCATCAAGAACAGCCGCCTGGCCACCGACGAGTTCGAACTCAGCCGGTAACCGCCCGAAAACGCAGCGAGCGGTGCCCAGTCCGGCTGGGTACCGCTCATCTTCGTGTCCCGCCAGCGGATTTGACACGAGGGGGAAAATGAAAAATCGGCGTGTCCACCACTATCCAATGGGGACTCCGCCGAATCTGGTACCAGAATAGCCGCTGCGAGGGGCAAGTGTCAAATCACGGATACGAGGACGAGCTGCGGTCCGAGCAGGACTACGTCGCCGAGCTCTACGCACGGCTCGACGCCGAGCGCACGCGGGTGAAGGGCGAATTCCGGACGGCGTTGCGCGATCACGGCGGGAGCGCGGTGGAACGCGACGTCGAGGTGCGCGCGCTGGCCAGGGAGGCCAAGCGGCTGGACGTGGCCGACAACGGGCTGTGCTTCGGCCGGCTGGACAGCACTTCCGGCGAGCGCTCCTACATCGGCCGGATCGGCATCTTCGACGAGGACGACGACTACGAGCCGATGCTGCTGGACTGGCGGGCACCGGCCGCTCGCCCGTTCTACACCGCCACCGGCGCGAACCCGGAGAACATGCGCCGGCGCCGCCAGTTCCACACCCGCGGGCGCCGGATCGTCGACTTCACCGACGAGGTGCTCGGCCGTCCCGACGGCGACGCGCAGGGCGACGCCGCGCTGCTCGCGGCGGTCAACGCACCGCGCGGCGAAGGCATGCGCGACATCGTGGCCACGATCCAGGCCGAGCAGGACGAGATCATCCGCCTCGACCACCCGGGCGTGCTGGTCATCGAGGGCGGTCCGGGCACCGGGAAGACCGTGGTGGCCCTGCACCGCGTCGCCTACCTGCTCTACACCCAGCGCGAGCGCATGGAACGCCACGGCGTGCTCGTGGTCGGTCCCAATCCCGCGTTCCTGAACCACATCGGCCGCGTCCTGCCGTCGTTGGGCGAGTCCGACGTGGTGTTCACGACCACCGGCGGCCTCGTGCCCGGACTGCGCGTCACCGCGGAGGACGCCCCGGAGGCCGCGCGGATCAAGGGTTCGCTGGAGGTGCTGGACGTGCTGGCCGCGGCGATCGCCGACCGGCAGCGGCTGCCGGAGCAGCCGATCCGCATCGAGCTGTCCGACGTCACGGTCCGCATCGACGCCGAGACCGCCGAGTGGGCCCGGCAGGAAGCCCGCGACAGCGGTGCGCCGCACAACGAAGCGCGTGCGGTGTTCACCGAGATCGTGACCTACGTGCTCACCGAGCGGGCCATCGGGCGGATCGGCCGGGGCTGGTTGACCAGGGACGACAAGGAGGCTTGGGAGCAGCTGCGCGGTGACCTCCTCGAGGAGCTGGCGCGCAACGACGCGTTCACCACTGCCCTCGACGAGCTCTGGCCCGTGCTCACGCCCGAAACCTTGCTGGCGCCGCTGTACGAATCCCCCGAGCGCCTGCGCGCGGCTGGCGCGGACGACGCGCTGCTGCGGACCCAGGGCGATGCGTGGACCGTGTCGGACGTACCGCTGCTGGACGAGCTGGTCGACATGCTGGGACGCGTCAAGTCGGCCGACCGGGAAGCTGAGCGGGAGCGCGAGCGGGAGGCCGAGTACGCCGCCGGTGTCATGGAAATCCTCCAGATGGAGCGCCAGGACATGATGGACGACGAGGACCACCTGCTCGCCCAGGACCTGCTGCACGCCGACGAGCTGGCGGACCGCTTCGTCGAGCGCGACACCCGCGACCTGGCCGAGCGCGCCGCCGCGGACCGGGACTGGACCTACCGGCACGTGGTGGTCGACGAGGCCCAAGAACTGTCCGAAATGGACTGGCGGGTGCTGATGCGGCGCTGCCCGAGCCGGTCGTTCACGGTGGTCGGGGACCTCGCCCAGCGCCGCTCGGCGGCCGGGGCGACCTCGTGGGGCGCGATGCTGGACCCGTACGTGCCCGGCCGCTGGGTCTACCGGTCGTTGACGGTGAACTACCGCACGCCGGCCGAGATCATGGCCGTCGCGGCCTCGGTCCTCGCCGAGTTCGCGCCCGAGGTCGCACCACCGGACTCGGTCCGCTCCTGCGGTGTCCAGCCGTGGTCGCGGCAGGTCGGTGGTGACGAGCTGATCGCCGCGGTGGAGGAGTTCACCCGGGACGAAGCCGGTCGCGAAGGCACCAGCGTCGTGATCGGCCCACCGGACGTGCCGGGCGCGGTGCCGGCGTCGGAGACGAAGGGCCTGGAGTACGACGCGGTCCTGGTGGTCGATCCGGAGCGGATCCTCGCCGACGGTCCGCGCGGTGCGGCGGAGCTCTACGTAGCCCTGACCCGCGCCACCCAGCGCCTCGGCGTCCTGCACCGGGGCGCGCTGCCGCAGGCGCTGAGCGGGCTCGACGAGGCCGTGCCCGCGCGCTCGTAGCGGAGCCGGGGCGATGGCGCGAGCGGGGTCACCGGCCGACCATGTGCACATGGCACCGACGCTGCGCGTGCGCATCGCCCCGGAGCTGCGGTTCTTCGCCGCTCCGCGGAACCGGGGCGACGTGGTCGAGGTGGCCTACGACGGCACGGCGACGCTCGGGCACGTCGCCGAGTCGTTGGGCGTGCCGTTGACCGAGGTCGGGGCGCTGCTGGCCGACGGTGTGCCGCGCGATCCCGGGTACCAGCCGCGCGGTGCGGCGACCGTCGAGATCCGGCCGGTCGTGCGCCCGCAGGCCGCTCCCCCGCGGTTCCTGCTGGACGTGCACCTGGGCAAGCTCGCCCGGCGGCTGCGGCTGGTCGGCGTGGACACCGCCTACCGCAACGACGCAGACGATGACGAGCTGATCGCGGAGGCCGCGCAGGCGCACCGGGTGCTGCTCACCCAAGACCGGGGATTGCTGCAGCGCCGAGCGCTGTGGGCCGGTGCCTACGTCCGGGGTTCCGATCCGGCACGGCAGCTGGTGGACGTCGTCGAGCGGTTCGCTCCCCCGCTGGCGCCGTGGACGCGCTGCACCTCGTGCAACGGACTGCTGGCCCGGGTGTCCAAAGAGGACGTCGAGGCGGAGGTCGAGCCGGGGACCCGGCGCAACTACGACGAGTACGCGCGGTGCCGGGATTGCGAGCGGGTGTACTGGCGCGGCGCGCACTCCCGGCGGATCAACGCGATCATCCGCTCCGCGCTGGACGCGCACCCCGGCGGTTGAGCTGGTGCGCGAGGGGTGGCAGGACGTCGGGGAAACCACCACCCCTCGCGGTCTGTCAGCCGGTGATCGCGTTGAGCACCGGGAGGTAGCCGTTGGCGTAGCCGCTGACGTTCGGGTGGAAGGACTCCACCAGGGGGTTGCTCGGTCCGTTGATCCACTCCTCGGAGGCGCAGACGCCGTGGCCGTCGAACGCGTCCCGGGTGTCGGCGTAGGTGAACCCGGCCGCCTCGGCGCGCTCGGAGATCACCCCGGCCAGCACGTCCGAACCGTCGTTGATGCGCTGCCGCTTGGCCTCGGAGAAGAACGGGACGCCGCACTCGCCGGGCGAGTTGAGGCGCGGGTAGCCGAGCACCACGACCTTGGCGTTGGGGGCGGCCTCGCGGATGTTGGCGTAGGTGGTGTCGAGCTTGGCGGGCAGCTCGTTGCGGGCCTTGTCCTCGCCCCCGGCGACCGCCGAGTCGCACTTCTCGTCCGTGCCCAGCAAGCAGTCCTGGATCACGCTGGAGAAGCCGACGTCGTTGCCGCCGATGGAGAGGGTGACCAGCGTGGTGTCGGCGCTGAGCTTGTCGAGCTGGTTGTTGTTGACGTCGTCGGTCACCGCGCCCGAGCAAGCGGCGAAGTCGAAGTTGGCGACGTCGTGCGAGTCGGCCCACAGCTGCGCGTAGGCCTTGGGGCTGCGCAGGCAGTCCCCGCTGTCTTCGAAGTACTCGCGGGTGCCGACCCCCGAGGCGTAGGAGTCGCCCAGTGCTGCGTAGTTCTCGGCGGCGGATGTCGCGAACGCCGGTGCGGCCAGCGCGGTGCTCGCCGTCGCCACCACCGCCGCGGCACCGAGGACGTGCCGTAAGTGACGCATTCTTCCTCCGATCGGAGAGATCGAAAAAGCGTCACCATTCAAGGAGCATCCGGCCGAAAACCGGAGAAATTGGCGAGTACCCGCCAGTAATGACCGCTGCGGCACGTGAAAGCCCTTGCCGCCAGCCGCCAACCGGGTGCACCTGTTCCCAGACGTGCTCGGCGCCCACCGGCAACACGACCGCGGCGAGCCGGGGACGGCTCCGACCAGCAGGAGAACACCGCGATCACGAGTGAAAGCAGGCGCGCGACCGAGCGCCGAAATCACGCCGACCGCATTGACGTGATCGCACCTACTTCAGGTGACTTCTACCAGGGACTCCACGCCCACCTTCAGGCCCACCCACGGCCATCCTGGCTATGACGATCTCATTTGGCCCCGGCTTGACGGCTTGATCTGGCCGATCGCGACGCTGTTGCGTTCTTCGCGCTCGGTCAGGACCTGGAAGAGGCCAAATCAAGCCGGCGAGGCTGGTTTGTCGGTGCTCGGACCTAGTATGCGGAGCATGACGCGGTATGCCGACGAGGATCTGCACGGTGCGGAGTTCCGCGAGTGCGATCTGACCGGGGCACGCCTGATCGGCGTCGTCATGCAGGATGCCGTGATCGACGGGCTCATCACCAACCTCGTGGTGAATGGTGTCGAGGTCACCGAGTACGTCGAGGCAGAGCTCGACCGACGTCATCCGGTGCGGGTGCTGATCCGCTCCGAGGACCCTGTCGATCTGCGCGAGGCATCGCGTCAGCTCCATGCCGACTGGGCCGCCACGATCGAGCGAATCCGCCGTACGCCCGGCATCGAGCGCCGCAGCGTGAACGACGAGTGGTCGGCGGTGCAGACGATGCGCCATCTGGTCTTCGTCCACGACTCGTGGTTCCGCCGCTGCTGCCTGGGCTCGACGGAGCTGTTCACGCCGATGGGCATCGGGACGACCGTCGAGCCCTACCGTGGAACGCACGGGCTTGACCTCTCGCTCGATCCGGGCCTCGACGAGATCGTGAGCGTGCGTGACGCACAGGCCGCCGAGCTCGAGGCCTGGCTCGACGAGGTCACCGCTGTGCAGCTCGCAGCGCGAGCACCGGTGCCCGACGACGATCTCTGGCCGCCGTACGCCCGGGGCCGCTTGGTGCGGCAGTGCCTCGGCACGGTGCTCAACGAGACCTTCGAGCACCACGGCTTCTGCGTCCGCGACCTCGATCTGATCGAGGCACAGGACGCTGAGTAGGGCCGGCTACCGACTCAGCGTCCTGCGGATGCGGGCATCGCTGACCGTCTGCGCGGTGCCGAGCTACTGGGCCCAGAGCTGGACGCGGCACTTCTCGAGGCAGGTTCCACGGACGCCGGTCGTCCGCCGCTGGGCCCGCCAAGACGGAGATGTGGAAGTGCTTGGTGTGCGGGTTCGGGCCGTTGTACTTGACCCATTGCCACGGGTTGTTCCCCTCGCGCGAGTCCAGGATGAGCCCGTTGGCGATGATGTACTTGATCCGGGGGTCGCGACTGCGCTCGAGTTCGTCGGTGAGCCTGTTGATGTCCACCCCGTTGGCCGGGTCATGCGTGATGTCGACCGCGTGCACGATGCCATTCGACGGGTTGTGGTCGCTTTCCCGGTTCTGATGCGCTGAGTCTCCGAGCGCGCCGTCGCTGGCGATGCTGCGGTTCGGGAACGCACGGTTGATCTGATCCCGGAGCACCTCGAGGCTGCCCGCTAGTCTCCAGTTCATTCTCTCGTTTCCTGCTCAGGTTTTTGTTACGTCAACGTCAGTTTCGGAAGAAGAGGCTGGTTTCGAGCGTGCCGCCCGCGCAGATGACGCTGAGGTTCCAGTCCAGCGTGATCGGTTCGGTGTTCTCCGGCGGGTACACGCGTACCTTCGCCGGGTCGATGCAGGCCCCGTCCTTGAACGGGTCGTACTTCCACCAGAGGTCCTGGCCGACGCCTTCCCTGGTACCGATGGAGATCGCCTCGGTCGGCGCGTGCGTCACCTCGTCCAGCGTTGACCCCAGCAGTTCGCCCGAATGGCCGACGAACTCGAGCCTGGCTGCACCTTCCACGGTGCAAGGTGACGCGCCGACGTTCGCGAACCGCAGCATCGCGTGCGCGCGGTCCGGCGGCTGCGACGGGTCTTTTTGCAAACCATCCACCGAGTTCGGGTAGAACCGCGCTCGCAGCTGCGAGGTCCGGCAAGGACCTTGCGAGGGGTTCTCCTCAGCACTACCAGCGGAGTCCGCTGTGGACTCGTCGGCTGCCGAACTCTCCTGAGCCTCGGCGTCTTCCTTCGCTTCCGAGCTTTCCTGCGGCGCAGGTTGGGTCACCGTGACCGTCGCGGGTGGTGGTGCTTGTTGTGCGGGGTTCTGGCCGCAGGCCGCCAAGAGCGCCGCCGCAGCAGCGGTCAGCGCGGGCAGGGCCGTGCTCCTCCCCCTGGTCAATGCCACTATTCCGATTCCCTCCCCTAGAGATCGGCGAGCCCCTGCTCGCCACCGGAATTCGGGCGCGGAGTTTTCCAGACGCATCGGTGATCTCGCAGGCAATCACAACAAATCGACGTTCCAGATCACATCGATCACGAAAGCACCGAAACACTTGGCGAGAAATGCAACCCAGTTGGCGGTACACGCCGAGAATGGCGAATTGATAGCCCCACACGCGGACCTGCAGAGCCGCCAGGGCATGAAAAAGGCCCCTTCCGCGAGAGTCGGGGTCTTCGCGGAAGGGGCCTTGGTCAGGTGGTGATCAGGCGATGATGCGGATCGGGTCCTCGAGCAGCGCGGTCAGCTGCTGGAGGAAGGCCGCACCGACTGCGCCGTCCACCGCGCGGTGGTCCGCCGACAGCGTCACGCGCAGGATCTTGCGGGCCACGAACTCGCCGTCGCGGACCTGCACCTCGTCGCGGGCCGCGCCGACCGCCAGGATCGCCGCCTCCGGCGGGTTGATCACCGCGCTGAACTGCTCGATGCCGAACATGCCCAGGTTGGAGATCGAGAAGGTGCCGCCGGACATCTCGTCCAGCTTCAGCTTGCCCTCGCGGGCGCGCCCGGCCAGCTCCCGGCTCTCCTTGGCGATCTCCGAGACGCTCTTGCGGTCGGCGTCCTTGACCACCGGCACCACCAGACCGCCCTCGATCGCCACCGCGACGCCGAGGTTGATCCGCTTGTGCTGCAACAGCTTGTCGCCGCCGAACGAGACGTTCACCGACGGGTTCGCGCGCAGCGCGGTGGCCACGGCCTTGACGACCAGGTCGTTGACGCTGACCTTCGGGCCGCCGGCGGCCTGCAGCCGCTCGTTGAGGTTGCCGCGGAACGACATCAGCTCGGTGACGTCGATGGCGCTGGTCAGGTAGAAGTGCGGCGCCTGCTGCTTGCTCTCCGTCAGGCGCTTGGCGCTCACCTTCTGGATCTTGTTGAGCGGGATCTCCTCGACGTCCTCGCTCGCCGCGACGACCGGGGCGGCCGGGGCGGCAGCGGGGGCGGCGGCCGGAGCGCTCGGGGCGGCAGCAGCGGCGGCCTCGATGTCGGCGCGGATGATCCGGCCACCGGGGCCGGTGCCCTGCACCGTGGCGAGGTCGACGCCCTTCTCCTTGGCGACCGCCTTGGCCAGCGGCGACGCCTTCGGCTTGGTGCCCGGCTCGGCGGGCGCAGCCGGGGCGGCGGCCGGAGCCGCCGCAGCGGGCTC
>NZ_JBEOVY010000001.1:0-98213 GCF_040295745.1 Saccharopolyspora sp. NPDC002686 | reverse complement strand
ATGCGGGAGACCGGCCGGGACATGAAGGTCAAGTACAAGGAGACGGCCCGCGGCGGACTCGCGGTCAACGTCATCGAATGCTGAACCGGCGCGGGGATTCGACCGGGTTTGCTCGCGTTCCGCAGCCCCGACTGGGTTCCCTGAACGGCATGGGTGGCGTGAAGATCTCCACCAGCGGTCCGCTGCGCGAGTGGAGCGTGCTGTGCGACCTTGTGGGGCGTCATTGCTGCAGCAGCGATTCGGAGCGAGTTCATGCTTGAGCGTGCCGGGAGTGCGGCATTCGACTACGACATGCACGGCGGGACCGCGCTGACCAGGGTCCAGTGGTACTTCCTCGACCGTGCGCGCCTGCCCGTGGCGGTCCAGCTGTGGGAGTTGCCGCCAGGCGGCGCGGAGGGCATGCACGCCCATCGCGAGGATGAACCGCTCGAAGAGCTCTACCTTGTCGTCGAGGGCACAGCCACGATGCGCGTCGACGAGCAGACCCACGTGCTCGGGCCGGGGGACGCGGTGCTCGCTCCCGTCGGATCCGATCACGACCTGCGCAACACGGGCGGGACGGTGCTCAAGGTCGTGGTGGTCTGGGGGCGTCCGGCCGAGGCCGACTGGTCGAACTTCGGCACTGCCAGGGCGTCCCGCCAGGCGCGGGCCCGATCTGATCGAGACGAAGCCTGAACGCCTGAGACAGCCTGCTCAGCGCAAGCTGCAACGAGCTGATCCGGGTTCGCTGTTCGCGCGGCCGCGGCTCGCTTTCCTGTCGATCGAGACGATTATGTCAGTGGCAACTGAAATTAACCTTGGGTAGACCGCAGGCGGGGTGTCCCGTTGATCCGTGCGGATCAACGGGACACCGGTGCGATCACGTGTAGGGGCAGAGGTAGGCGACCGTGTCGGTGATGCGCACGGTGAAGGACTCGTTGCCCTCGATCTGGAAGGAATCGCCTTCGCCGAAGGTCTTCCACTGGTCGGAGCCGGGCAGCTTCACGTCCCCGTCCTGTTCGGCGGCGTCGCCCCCTACGCGGCGACTTGGCTGATCGCGCAGACCGACAACTCGCATGCCCCGGCCTTCTTCCTCGTTGCGGTAGCAGCTCTGTCCCTCATCGGCGTCCTGCTCGCGAACGAAACCGCCCGAAAGCCCCTACCGGAGGATCGGGCGTCCTAGCTCAGGTCACCCGATGCGGGCGCGCAGCAGGATTCAAACCCCTTGCTGCGCGCCCACGTTCGTACTAGAAGAACGTTCCTGGTTAAGGACACCGGTGCTGCAGATCGCGACCGATCAAGTGGCGCACGTGCTTGGTTGTCCGGTGTCGTGGGCTGGTCCGGCCGAGGACGAGCACCTGGTCATGGGTGTGCATCACGGTCTCGAGTCCGGAGCGGCGAGCAGCTGACGGCGCTTCGCCGATGGCGAGCGTTCCGGCGCTGGGGTCAGGAGTGCAGGGCGCCGTCGAAGACGGTGTCCAGCAGGATCTCGATCTCGTGCCAGAAGTCGAAGCTGGGCGGATCGTGGGAGATCCACCGGTAGAGCACCGAGAAGTAACCGACTGCGAGCAGGCGTCCGACGTGTTCGGGGTCGGCGCCTGGTCGCAGCTTCCCGGCGTCGGCGGAGTTTCCGATGACGTCGGCGAGTGCGTGTCCGAGCGCGGGGTCGACGATCAGGTTCGTCGCGCGCAGCCCGGGAAGCAGCAGGGCCATGGCCTCGGCGCGGGATTCCTCGTTGGTGGTCACGAGCTCGGCGAAGAACATCCGCAGCTGCTCCTTCGCGTTCGCGGTGCCCGACACGCTTTCGGCGAGGACGCGTGCGGCGCGTTGGCGGCGGCGGAGCGTCCACTCCTCCAGGAAGGCCGCCTTGCGCGGGTAGTGGTTGAAGACCGTGGCCCTCGCGACGTCGGCGCGCTCCGCGATGTCGTCCATCGTCGTGCTGTCGTAGCCCTGGTCGACGAAGAGCTCGATGGCGGCGCGGAAGACGTGGTCTCGCCGTTGTTCCCGCTTGCGGGCCTGGCGGCTCTGCCCGGCAGGTGGCACCTGCTCGCCCGGTTCGGCATTCATCTCGGCACTGCGCATTCGATCCCCACGTCGGCTTGAAATCTTGACACCCTCCAGTCGCCAACCCTATGGTGCGAAAAAACTTGGATCCAAGTCCAATAATGTACTCGAGTTCATGCTACTGGCTGCGTCCGCGCGCGACGTCCACGTCAGAACCAGCCGCACGACACCTCGGCCCGGCCGCTGGCCGGCGACGGGGGGTGATCGCGGAGGAAGGGACTTCATGAGCAGCTCGACGTACGACAAGGGCCTGCACGACCTCGGGAACGGCTGCTACGCGTGGATGCTGCCCGACGGCAGCTGGGGGTGGAGCAATTCCGGGCTGATCACCGGTTCCGGTACCTCGCTCATGGTCGACACGCTCTTCGACCTCGCGCTCACCCGCGAAATGCTCGACGGCATCGCGCCGGTGCTCGGGCAGCACCCGCTCGGCACGCTGGTCAACACGCACTCCGACGGCGACCACGTCTTCGGCAACGAGCTCGTCGCCGCACGAGGTGTGGAGATCGTGGCGTCCGCGGCTGCCGCGGAGCTGATGACGCAGGAGGCCGTGGAGCAGCTCGCCGGGATCAAGAAGGTGGCCGGGCCGACCGGTGACTTCGCGCGGCACATCTTCGCACCGTTCGACTTCGAGGGGATCACCGCTACCGGGCCGGACCGGACGTTCGAGGGCGAGCTGGGCCTCGACGTCGGTGGCCGGGAGGTGCGGCTGATCCAGGTCGGCCCGGCGCACACCCCGGGCGACGCGCTCGTGCACGTCCCGGACGCGAAGCTGCTGTACGCGGGCGACATCCTGTTCGTCGGCGGCACGCCGATCGCGTGGGCCGGGCCGATCGGCCGGTGGATCAACGCGCTCGACCGCATCCTCGACATGGACGTCACGACGATCGTGCCGGGGCACGGGCCGGTGTCCGGGAAGGCCGAGGTGTCGGCCATGCGCGAGTACCTCGTGTTCGTCGAAGCCGAGGCGCGCAAGCGGTTCGAGGACGGGCTCGACGTCGACGCGGCGATCGCGTCCATCGACCTGGGCGAGTACGGCGAGCTGCCGGAGCACGGCAGGCTCGCGCAGAACGTCATCAACGTCTACCAGCAGCTCAACCCGGACATGCCGCGCGAGGAACGGCTCCTCGTGCTCGGCCGAATCGCCGCGCTCGAGGGCTTCCCCGCGCTCGACGCCACTGCGGGAGGGAACGACTGATGCGTTTCGTCACCTACGCCTCGCCGGCCGGCGGAGACCGCGTCGGCTTGGTCGTCGACGACCAGGTGCTGGGCCTGGAGCCAGGCGTGACGCTGCTCGACCTGCTCGACGCCGACGACCTCGCCGCTGCGGGGGCGCGGGCCGCAACAGCGCCGAGCGAGACGTTGCCGCTCGAAGGCCTCACGCTGCGCGCCCCGCTGCAGCCCCGGTCGATCCGCGACTGCACCGGATTCCTCCAGCACCTGCGCAACTGCCAGGGCGCTGCCGACATCCCGGTCGACGAGCGGCACAACCAGTTCCCGGCGTTCTACTTCTCCAACGTGGCCGCCGTGATCGGCCCGCACGACGACGTGGCGATCTCGCCGGGCAGCGAGAAGTTCGACTACGAGCTGGAGATCGCGGCGGTCATCGGCCGGGCGGGCTCGAACATCCCGCTCGACCGGGCCGAGTCGCACATCGCGGGGTACCTGCTGCTGTGCGACTGGAGCGCCCGCGACCTGCAGATCAACGAAATGGCGATGCAGCTGGGGCCGGCCAAGGGGAAGGACGGGGCGAACACGTTGGGACCGATGCTCGTCACGCCGGACGAGATCGAGTCCTTCCGCAGCCGCAACGCGTTCGACCTCGGCATGACCGGGTACGTCAACGACGAGTTGGTGAGCGAGGGCCGCTGGGACTCGATCGACTGGGGCTTCCCCGACATGATCACCTACACGTCGCGCGGCACCACGCTGCGGCCCGGTGATGTCATCGGCTCCGGCACGGTGCCGAGCGGATGCCTGTTCGAGCACTTCGCGATGAACCCGGACGAGTTCAGGGGCTGGCTGCAGCCCGGGGACCTGGTGCGGCTGGTCGTCGAGCAGCTGGGCGAGATCCGCCATCGCGTGATCGAGGGGGAGAAGCCGCAACCGCTGAGCTCGGGCTTCTGAGAACGTCGGTGAGGGCGAGCCCCGTGTTCTGCTCCTCGATAACCATCCTTTGTGGACCGCGCGGCGGCTCGAGCGGCCGCGCGCGCGAATCCTGCCAGGATCAACTGCGGATCCGGTCTGCAGAACTCGGCTTCAAGAGTTTCTGGATGCGGGTTAGGGGTGCTTCAATCAGGTGGTGACTGCCAACAGCCAATCTCCGAAGGTCGTGACCAGTTGCCGGGTGATCGCCGCCAGTGCGGAGCGGATCTTCGAACTGATCGCCGATCCGGCACGACAGCCGCGGTGGGATGGCAATGACAATCTCGCCGAAGCTCCCGAAGGGCAGCGTGTGAGCGCCGTGGGAGAGGCGTTCACCGTGAAGCTCACCCAGGGCAGCGTCCGCGAGAACCGCGTGGTGGAGTTCGAAGAGGGACGTCGCATCGCCTGGCTACCGTCCGAACCGGGCAAGCAGCCGCCCGGGCACCTCTGGCGGTGGGAGCTCGAACCGACCGCCGATGGCCGCACCCAGGTCTGCCACACCTACGACTGGTCCCGCTTGACCGACGAGAACCGCCTGCCCCGCGCCCGCGCCACAACTGAGGACAAGCTCCGGGCTTCCCTGGACAGGCTCGCCGAACTCGCAGAGTCCTAATCGACCACGAAGTCCGGCCGGACTACCGAAACCTGCTGGGACACGACCTCGAACTGCTGGGCGTCCAGTGGGTGCGTGGCGGCGGAACATCGCGAATTCCCTGCGGCGCGATGACCCTCGCACGCGGTGACGCTGCGGTGGGGCCAGCGCCGTCAGAGAGTTCGGTGGCCCAGGGCGGCGGAGATTCGCTGGGCGGCGCGGCTGACCACTTTGACCAGGCCGCGCATTCGGGCTGCGGGCATGTACGGGCGGGTGGCTGACACGCTGATCGCGCCCACCAGGGTTCCGGTGGCGTCGCGGATCGGGGCGGCTACGCAGCGGATGCCGGGCTCGTTGTCCTCCATGTCCATGGTCACCTGCGACGTCGCGTACTCGCGCATCCGGGCGGTGAACGTCTCGATGTCGTCGTTGGCCAGCGCGGGCTCCACCGAGGTCTCGGTTTCGTAGAGCTGTTCCCACTCCTGCGGCGAGTCCAGCAGCAGGGCCATGCCGACGCCGGTGCGGGTGAGCGGCATCCGGTGCCCGATCCGCGAGCGCATCTCCGCACCTCGGGAACCGGGCAGCTTGTCGAGGTAGAGCACCGACGAGCCGTCACGCACCGCCAGGTGGACGGTGTCCTGCAGCTGCTCCGACAGCTCTTCGAGGACCGGCCGGGCCACCACCGGCAGCGGGTTGCCGTGCAGCGCCTGGAAACCGAGTTCGATGAGCGTCGGACCGAGCACGTAGCCGTCCCGCCCGGATCGCAGGTACCCCTCGCGGACCAGCAGCTGCACCAGGCGGTGCGCGGTGCTGCGGCCCAGGCCGGTCCGCTCGACGAGGGTGCGCAGATCGGTGGCGCCGTCGGCCACTGCGCGCACTATCGCAAGCCCTCTGGCCAGGGTCTGGGTGCCCGGGGGAGCAGCGGAATCCTCGGTGACCATGACCCCGATCCTACATATGGGGACGGTGTTCGCATTATCGGGAAAAATCTCGCACAGTTCCGCCCATGACCGACGCCAGCCGCCTCCCGGGCCTGATAGCACTCGACTGGGGAACCTCCGCGCAGCGCGCCTGGCTGCTCGACCGCGTCGGCCGGATCATCGACGTCCGCCGCCCTGAGCAGGGCCTGCTCGCCACCACGGAGGGCATCGACGTCCGCGACGGCCATGCGCGGGAACTCGCGTACGAGGCGGCGTTCTGGTCGGCCTGCGGTGACTGGGTCACCGCGCACCCGGACGTGCCGGTGATCGCCTGCGGCATGGTCGGCAGCGCCCAGGGCTGGGCTGACGCCGGCTACCGCACCGTTCCCGCCGACCTGCGCTTCGGAGCCGACGCGCTCGTGCGGGTGCGGCACCGTCGAGGAGTCGTCCACCTCGTGCCCGGTTTGCGGGTTCCGTCCGCCGCGGACGTGCCCGGCGACGTGATCCGAGGTGAGGAAGCGCAGATCATCGGTGCGCTCGAGGCGCTGGACGAGCCCACCGGAGTGGTCACCCTGGTCCTGCCCGGCACGCACAGCAAGTGGGTGAGGGTCGACAACGGCAAGGTGCTCTCCTTCGTCACCGCGATGTCCGGCGAGCTGTTCGGCCTGTTGACCGCCGATGGGATCCTCGCCCGCACGGCCGTCGAACCACGTCGCGACGACGAGGCGTTCGCCCGCGGGCTGGCCGCCGGGCGCTCGCGCGGTCTGACGGCCGAGCTCTTCGGCGCCCGTCCGCTCGTGCTCGACGGCCTCCTGGATCCGGCGTCGGTGCACGACTACGTCTCGGGCGTGCTCATCGCCCACGAGGTCGCGCACCAGTTGCCGACCACCGACCCGGGCCGGGTGCTGCTGTGCGGAACCGAGGACCTGTGCCGCCGCTACGAGCGCGCATTGGCCGCGCACGGCGTCGTCCCGACCGTGTTGACCGAGGACGTCGCGGCGCGCGGGCTTTGGCGGATCGCGTGCGCGACCGGACTCCACCACCCCGAAGCACAGGAGCAGCAATGGCAGTGAACGGCAGCGGACTCGTCGCGATCTTGCGCGGCATCACGCCGGGCGAAGTGCTCGCCATCGGCGAGGTGCTCGTCGAGGCAGGCATCGACGCCATCGAGGTGCCGCTGAACTCGCCGGACCCGTTCACCTCGGTCGAGCGGCTGGCCGGATCCTTGGGCGAGAGCTGCTCGGTGGGGGTCGGCACGGTGGTCGACATCGCGGACGTGCCGCGAGCCCACGCCGCGGGTGCGCGGATCGTCGTCGCGCCCAACACCGATCCCGAGGTCATCGCCGCGGTGGTGGAGGCGGGCATGAGGCCGTACCCCGGGGTTGCGACGCCGACCGAGGCGTTCGCCGCTGTCGCAGCCGGCGCGCGGCACCTGAAGTTGTTCCCCGCCGACGCGGTCGGGATGGCGGGGATGAAGGCGTGGCGGGCGGTCCTGCCACCGGACGTCGAACTGCTGCCGGTCGGCGGGGTCGACGAGACCAACCTCGCCGCTTGGGCGGCGGCCGGAGCGGGCGGAGCCGGGCTCGGCTCCTCGCTCTACCGGCCAGGGGACACCCCCGCACAGGTCGGTGCCCGGGCGGTCGCGATGCGGCACGCCTGGGCGGGTGCCACCCGCTGAGTCGGCACCGGCAGCACTAGAAGAAGGAAAACGCACCAGATGAAGATCACGTCAATGACGACATACCAGGTGCCGCCGCGCTGGCTGTTCCTGAAGATCGAGACCGACGAAGGCGTCGTCGGGTGGGGCGAGCCGGTCCTGGAAGGGCGCGCCGACGCGGTGGCCGCCACCGTCGACGAGCTCTCCGACTACCTCGTCGGCCAGGACCCGTCCCGGATCGAGGACCTCTGGACGGTGCTCTACCGGGGCGGTTTCTACCGGGGTGGCGGCATCCACATGAGCGCGCTCGCCGGGATCGACCAGGCGCTGTGGGACATCCGGGGGAAGACGCTCGGGGTGCCGGTGCACGACCTGCTCGGCGGCCGGGTGCGCGACCGGATCAAGGTCTACTCCTGGATCGGCGGCGACCGCCCGGCCGAGACCGCCCAGGCCGCCCGGGCCGTGGTCGACCGCGGCTTCACCGCGGTCAAGATGAACGGCACCGAGGAGCTGCAGTACCTCGACAGCTGGGCCAAGGTCGACCAGTGCGTGGCCAACGTCGCCGCGGTGCGCGAGGCGGTCGGACCCGACGTCGGCATCGGTGTCGACTTCCACGGCCGGGTGCACCGGCCGATGGCCAAGGTGCTGCTGCGCGAGCTGGAGCCCTACCGGTTGATGTTCGTCGAGGAGCCGGTGCTGTCCGAGCACCTGGATGGCTTCGCCGACGTGCTGCGGGGCTCGCCGATCCCGATCGCGCTGGGGGAGCGGCTGTACTCGCGGTGGGACTTCAAGTCGGTGCTGGCCTCCGGCGCGGTGGACATCGTCCAGCCCGATCCTTCGCACTGCGGCGGGATCACCGAGGCCCGCAAGATCGCGCACATGGCCGAGGCTTACGACGTGGCGCTGGCGCTGCACTGCCCGCTCGGTCCGATCGCGCTGGCCGCCTGCCTGCAGATCGACGCGGGCTGCTACAACGCCACGATCCAGGAGCAGAGCCTGGGCATCCACTACAACACCTCCAACGACCTGCTCGACTACCTGGCCGATCCGGCGGTGTTCACCTACGACGCCGGGCAGGTCGCGATCCCGACCGGCCCGGGGCTGGGCATCGAGATCAACGAGGAGTACGTGGCCGAGCGCGCAGCCGAAGGCCACCGCTGGCGCAATCCGGTCTGGCGGCACGCCGACGGTTCCGTGGCGGAGTGGTGAGCCGGATGACCGACACCGCATCGACCGCGGCGGCGCGGGCCTCGGGCACCGCCTCCCGCGCCCGCGTGCTCATCGCCGTGCTCTTGTTCGGCACGGTCGTGATCAACTACTTGGACCGCTCGAACCTGTCGATCGCGCTGCCGGCCATCGCCGAGGAGCTGGAGCTTTCCAAGGCGCAGCAGGGGTTGCTGCTCTCGGCGTTCGGCTGGACCTACGCGGCGATGCAGATCCCCGGTGGCTGGCTGGTGGACCGGATCCGGCCGCGAGTGCTCTACCCGCTGTGCCTGGTGCTGTGGTCGTTGGCGACGCTGTTCATGGGCATGGTCGGCGGGTTCGTCGCGCTGATCGTGCTGCGGTTGCTGGTCGGCGCGTGCGAGGCGCCGGCGTATCCGATCAACAGCCGGGTCGCCACGGTGTGGTTCCCGGAGCGGGAACGCGGCACCGCCATCGGCTTCTACACCTCTGGGCAGTTCATCGGCCTGGCGCTGCTGACGCCGGTGCTGTCCTGGTTGCAGTCGGCGGTGTCGTGGCACTGGGTCTTCATCCTCACCGGCCTGGTCGGGATCGTGTGGGGCGCGGTGTGGTACCTCGGCTACCGGGAACCGCGCGAGTCGCGGGCCAACGCCGCCGAGGTCGAGCTGATCCGCTCCGGCGGCGGCCTGGTCGATCTGGTCGACGAGCAGCCGCGGCGGGCCCGGATCACCCGCGGCGACCTCGCCACGGTGCTCGGGCGCAGGAAGCTGTGGGGCATCTACCTCGGCCAGTTCTGCCTGACCTCGACGCTGTGGTTCTTCCTCACCTGGTTCCCCACCTACCTGGTGGACTACCGCGGCATGGACTACATCAAGTCCGGGTTCCTGGCTTCGCTGCCGTTCGTGGCCGCGCTGGTCGGCGTGCTGACTTCCGGTGTGGTGTCGGACTTCCTGCTGCGGCGGGGCGCGTCGCTGGGCCTGGCGCGCAAGGCGCCGATCATCATCGGACTGCTGCTGAGCACGCTGATGGTGGGGGCGAACTTCACCGACTCGACGGCGCTGGTGATCGTGTTCCTGTCCGTGGCCTTCTTCGGCAACGGGCTCGCCTCGATCACCTGGTCGCTGGTCTCGGCGCTGGCACCGGAGCGGCTGCTCGGGCTCACCGGCGGGATGTTCAACTTCATCGGCAACCTGTCGTCGATCGCGACGCCGATCGTGATCGGTTTCCTGGTCACGGAGGACAGCTTCGCCCCGGCCTTCGGCTACATGACGGCGGTGACGGTGGCCGGGATCCTGTCCTACGTCCTGCTGGTCGGCCGAGTTGAACGGGTCGCCGAGCGCTGACCGAAATCCGGGGCTCCGTTGCGCGGAGCCCCGGAAAGGCGCCGGAAGACGACGCTTTCGCCGCAAGCTTCCCGCCACCCGCCGTATCCTTTCCAGCAATTCCACACTGGACGATCAGTCATGACGGTTCTGGTGGGCGAGTCCGCACCGAAACACGCCGCCCTGGTGGTTACCGTGATCGTGACCAGGAATCCCGAGACTGCGGCGTCGGCGATTCGTGTCCCCTTTATCCCCGCGGCGGAGGGGCCGTGCGCGATTCGTCGAGGAGCGGTCGTGCAGCCGACCTCTTGATCGCCGCGATGGTCGGCGGGACGACATCGCGGGCGTCTGTGCGGTGCACCAGCCACGTGTTCATCGCGAGTTCGAGGTCCTCGATCGGCCTCCAGACCCAGCCGTCGAGCTGAGTGCGTGCTGTGTGGGAGCCGACCAGGACAGCATCTACCTGGGCTGCTTCGGCGCATGCGCGTGCGTGTTCGACGAAGCGAGCGAAGATCCATTCGGGTTCGATCCCGGCCGACCCGGCCGCAGCGAGCACGCCGTCCTGCTGGGTGGGGATCTGCTCACGCGAGTGCACCAGAATCCGCAGCCGGTCGAGATCGACCAAGCGGTACTGCTGCGCGCTGGCGAGCGGGTGGTCAGGCCGGATCGCGACGCCGAGGGGCTCGCTGCCGATCAGGATCGACCTGGTCTCCGCCGGGGGTAGCTGGTGCACCACCGCCACGTCGAGCCTGCCCTGCGTCAACAGCCGCAGCTGCTCGGTGCTACCGGCTTCGACGAACCGCACCGACGCGCTCGGCACTTCTGAGAGCAGTCGGCGGGAGACCTCGACGGTCCACTTCTGCGGCAGTCCCGGCGGCAGGCCGATGTGCACGAGCTCGCGCTGCGGTGACTCCGCGCGCACGACCTCGCCCGTCGAGTCGGCGAGGGCCAGGACTTGCCTGACGTGGGCGACGAATGTCCGACCAGACGGAGTCACCGTGGCACCGGTGGAACTGCGGTCGAAGAGCTTGACGTCGAGCTCGGCTTCGATGGCGCGGATCTGCCGGCTCAGCGCGGGCTGTGCGATGTGCAGCGCTTCTGCTGCGCGGCTGAACGACCCGTGGCGGGCAACTGCCAGGACGTATCGCATGTGACGCAGTTCCACGGGAACGAGTATCGCACCGGCGGCCATACCCAGGAGGCATAGCCGGGGTGTCTCAGCTGGTCTTGGACAGGGGTGGGTCTTGCGGCATTCACTTCTGGGCATGGTTGACATCGAGGAGAGGCGACCGTGAACCCGATCAGTGCCTGTTCGATCATGTTCTTCGACCGGACCCCCGACGAGGCGATCGCGTTGGCGGTCGAGACGGGGCTGGCCGGTATCGAATGGCGGGTGTCCGACGACGGGCCTGGAGCTGGAACCGACGTTTTCACCGACAACCGGTGCACCATCGGATTCGCCGAGGTCGCGGCGCTTGCAGATCGGTGCCGCCGGAGCGGTGTGGAGGTCGTCGGGCTGGACACCTATGTCGAATGCGGTGATCTGACCGCGGCTCGGCGGGCGGCAGCCGCGGCTGCCGAGGCGGGAGTGCCGTGGTTCCGGTTCCGGGCCCCGTGGCGTGACGGAATGCCGTGGGGCGAGCACGCGGACCGTGCGCGCAGGTTCGTCGGCGATCTGCAGGAGATCGTTTCCGGCTTTGAAGTTCGAGCTCTGCTCGAGCTGCACCAGCGTTCGATATGCCCGAGCGCATCGCTGGCGCAGCGGATCGTCGCCGGCGCTGACCCCGCACTCGTAGGAGTGATCTACGATGCCGGAAACCTGCTGGTCGAGGGGTATGAAGACCACGGCACTGCGGTGGAGTTACTCGGGGAGCACTTGGCCCACGTGCACGTCAAGAACGCCCGCTGGGTACCCGCGGAAGCGGGGAAGCCTTGGGAACTGCGCTGGTCTCGCATGGACGACGGCGTGCTCGACGTCGGCTCCCTCCGGACGGCGCTGCACCGTGGCGGCTACGACGGCTGGCTGTCCCTCGAAGACTTCACCGCTGATCTGCCGCCCGAGGCTGCTCTGAAGGTCGGTCTGCAAGTCCTGCATGCTGCGGAGCCCGCGGTGGTGAACCCGTGACCGGCGGCCGGGTCGCCCTCGTCACGGGCGGGGCCGGGGCCCTGGGGGCCGCGATCGGCGAACACCTGACCGGGCAAGCCGAGGTGGTGCTGCTCGCCGACCGGGACCTCGACGGTGCGAAGGAGCGCTGCGCGAACCTGACGGGCATCGAGGCCTGCTACCTCGATGTCGCCGACGAGACGTCGGTCCAGGCCCTCGTCGAGATGGTCGAACAGCGCTTCGGACGGCTCGACGTGATCGTCAACAACGCCGCCGTCACCGCACCCCGCGGCATGGAGGCTCTTCGCCGTGACGACTGGGAACGCGTGATGGCCGTGAACGTCTGGGGACCGACAGCGCTGTGCCGCCAGGCCGTTCCCCTGTGGAGCTCAACGCGAACGGGTGGACGGGTCGTGAACATCACTTCCCGGACTTGGTTGTCGGGCGGGCCGATCGCCTACACGAGCTCGAAAGCCGCAGTTGTCGGCCTCACCCGCTCCCTGGCACTCGAACTGGCCCCGCTCGGGGTCACGGCCAACGCGGTCGCGCCCAGCATGGTGGCCACTCCCTTCACTCGAGCCAACCGCAGTGAGGAGGAGTACGCAGCTTTCGAAGCCAAGCACCTCGCGATGACTCCGATGCAGCGTTTCGCAACTCCGGAGGACATCGCGCACGCCGTCGGCTACCTCGCCTCCGAGGCGGCCGGCTTCGTGACCGGCGAGGTCCTGCACGTCTGCGGCGGCGCCCAACTGGCCCCATCGCCCTGATCCACGCAGTCCCACGGCTGGAGAACCGCCGTGGGAAGTCGTTCTCAACGAGGAGACGCAATGACGACCGATCTGAGCCCGACCCCGGCCGATGACGCGCCCCGAGCCGTTCCGAAGTGGACTCCCTGGGCGGTGACGGCTGCGGCAGCAGGAGCCCACGTCCTGGTGTTCGTCGACAAAGGACTGCTGGGGATCGTCGCCAAGCCGATTCGCGCCGAATTCGGCATGTCCGCGACGACCTACGGAATGATCAGCAGTGCGACCTACTTGCTCACCATGATCAGCTGCCTGGTGATCGGGCTTTCCGGACGACGCATCTCCACCCGGGTCGTCCTGCTCGGGTGCGGACTTCTCTGCACGATCGGACAGATCCCGGCGGCGCTCGCTGCCGGAGCGGTGATGCTCGTCCTGAGCCGGGTCGTGGTCGGCACCGCCGAGGGGCCGACCGTGCCACTGGCCCACAACGCGGCCTACTCCTGGTTCCCCGCCGACCGGCGCGGCATGCCGGCCGCCGTCATCACCAGCGGTGCGTCCTTCGCCAAAATCGCGCTGCTCCCCGTGATCTCCTTGCTCGTCGTGGCGTTCGGATGGCGAATCGGATTCGTCGCGATCGGCGTCATCGCCGTGGTGTGGACGACCGTGTGGTTCTTCATCGGACGGCCCGGCCCGTACGCGGGATCCGACGATTCGACCGGTGGCGCGTCCTCGTCGGACCGAAGCTGGATGCGGGGCCTGCGAACACCGACCATGCTGGCCTGCCTGTTCGCCACCTTCGCTCAGGGAGCTCTCGCCGCGGTCGTTTTCACCTGGTTGCCGTCCTACTTTCAGAACGGGCTCGGCTACTCGGCGACGACGGCCGGGGTGCTGTTCGCCCTGCCGAGCGTGGCGGGGGTCGGGGCGTTGGTGCTGATCGGGGGGATCGGCGACCGGCTGATGCGCGCAGGAGCATCGGCCAAGGTAGGCCGAGGCCGGGTCGGTGGGATCTGCCTGCTGCTCTCCGGTGTCGTGCTCGCCGCGATCCCGGCGATCGATGCGCCGGTGGTCGCCGTTGCTGCGGTCACCCTCGGTTATGGCTTCTCCGTCGCGGTCAACACGGTGACCTTCCCCGTCGTGTCGGAGCTGTTCTCCGCTTCGCGGCGGGCCGGTGCGCTGGCCATGATCACGGCAGCTTCGGCCGCTGCGGGAATCGTCAGCCCGCTCGTCGCCGGGCGACTCGTCGACACCGCAGCTGCACCCGGCAGCGGTTACACCGCATCCTTCCTGGTGTTCGGAACCCTGCTCGCCGCGGGCGGGCTGATCTTCGCCCTGGCCGTGGACCCCTCCCGCGATCGGGCAGTTCGAGCTTGATCGGTCCTGAAACGTCCGCTCAACCGAATGGGCTGCGTGGGTGCCGGGTGCGGATCAGGTCGAGGGCGATGTCCCGGTTGTGCTCGTTGTCCAGGTGCGCGGCCTGTGCCGCCATCTCCTCGTCGCCGGCGACGATGGCGTGGAGCAGTGCGAGATGACCTCGCCAGACGTGTTCTGGGTCCGGACTCGTCCGGTAGGCCCAGGAGAGTCGGCCGATCAGCGGTTCGACGCGTTCGGTGACGAAGCGATTTGCCGCGGTGCGCCTCAACAACGCGTGGAACTCGTGGTTGGTGCGGCCGATCGCTTGGGTGTCCCCGTTGTCGATGGCGGTGCGGTTGGCGCGGACGACTTCGTGGAGGGCGGTCGTGGCGGCCTCATCGGCGTACCTGGTGGCCAAACGTGCTGCCAGGGCTTCCAAGGCGCCGCGGACGTCGAACATCTCGTTGATCTCGTCGGCGTCCAGTTCGCGGACGACGACGCCTCCGGTGGGCGCCGCGACCAGGTAGCCCTCGGCTTCGAGGAGGCGCAGGGCTTCGCGGACGGGTACTCGGGAGACGTTCATCCGATCGGCGATCTCGCGTTCCAGCAGTCGTTGCCCCGGGTGCAAGCTGCCGTCCGAGATGCGGGTGCGGATCTCTCGTCGCACCCAATCGCGCAGCGCGTTCGGCAACTTGGCCGCGCAGTTCTCCGAGTGGTGCATCGACATCATCGTTCCTCGGGTTCAGGAGGTCGATCGATTCGGCGAGGCCGACTGCCAGCAGCACACCACAGGTGGGCGGAGAAGGGTAGTGCGCACGTCCACTTCGCGCAGCCGCCGGCTCTCGCCGCTGGAACAGGCGATGCCCGCGGCGTGGCCACGGGCATCGTCCCACGTTCGGCGCTGGCGTTCATTTCCCGCCGGCAGAGCGACTTGCTTCCGAGATGTCCTCCTCGGAATCCTGTTTGGACTTGCCGCGGCGCAGCGCCCGGTCGAGTTGCCGGCGGTCGAGCTGCTTCTCCCAGCGGGCGACGATCAAGGTCGCCACCACGTTGCCGATCAAGTTCGTCGCGGTTCGTCCCTTGGCCATGATCCGGTCCGGGCCCAGGATCAACACCGCCGCTGCTGCGGGGATACCACCGACAGCTCCGATGGTGGCGGTGAGCGCGACGAATGCCGATCCTGCGACCCCGGCCATCCCCTTCGAGGTCAGCACCGCGACGAGGATGATCGTGAGCAGCTCGGAGAAACCGAGATCGGTGCCCATGGCCTGGGCCAGGAACACCACCGATGCGGAGATGTAGATGGACGCGCCGTCGAGGTTGAACGAGTACCCGGTCGGCACCACCAACCCGACCACGGTCCGCGAGCAGCCCGCGTCCTCGAGCTTCTTGGTGATCTGCGGCAGCACCGCTTCCGAGGAGCCGGTGAACGCCGCGGTGACCAGCTCCTCGCGCACGTAGTTCACCACCCGCAGGAAGCCGACGCCGGTGGTCACCCGCAACAGCACCGCGAGGAGGACGAGGAACACCAGGATCGCCAGGTAGAAGGCCCCGATCATCTTCCCGAAGCTGGTCAGCGATCCGAGCCCGTACTCGCCGACGGTGTAGGCCATGACACCGAACGTCGCGATCGGCGCCAGTTTCATCACCCAGGCCACGATCGTGAAGATGATGTCCTGCAGCTTCTCGATCAAGGACATCAACGGGCGGGCGCGTTCACCGGCGTGGATCATCGCGATGCCGAACAGCACGGAGAACAGCAGGACTTGGAGCAGGCTGTTCTCGGCGAAGGCGCCGATCACGCTTTCCGGGATGATGTCGAGGACGAACTCCGACGCGCTCGCCGGAGCACCCTCGGTCTTCTCCTGCACCGAGCCGGGGTCGAGCGTGGACGGGTCCACGTTGAACCCCTGGCCCGGCCCGATGATCTCGGTGATCACCAGGCCCACCACGAGTGCGGCGGTGGAGACGATCTCGAAGTAGATGAGCGCCTTCACGCCGATGCGGCGCAGGGTGGCGAGGTCACCGGCGCCGGCGATCCCGATCACCACGACGCAGAACACCAACGGCGCGATGATCATCTTGACGAGCTTGACGAAACCGTCCCCGAGCGGTTTGAGCGCGGCACCGAAATCCGGCCACACCGCGCCCACGACGGCACCCAGCACCAGTCCTGCCGCGATCTGGAAGAACAGCGACCGGTAGAAGGGCCTCTTCTTGGCTCCCGGAACTTTGCGCTTGGATGGCCACGGCATCGCGGATCACCCTCTTGCGTCGCTGTCGGCGTCCGCGATGCCGAGGCGTGCGTGCAGAGCCGCTGTTGTCGTCCGGTCGAGCAGTGCCTCGGCGTCGCGCAGCGTTGCAAGGGGGCGTGCGTCGGCGAACTTCTCCACCTGCGGAGCGGAGATGCCCAGACGCGACAGTACTGTCCGCAGCTGTGCTTCCGGAAGCACGTTGATCCAGCGGATGCCGCGTTCCCGGGATCCGGCGCTTGAGCAGTGACCGAGCAGCCGCAGCCTGGCGAGGCCTCCGTCGGGGAAGATGTTCAGGCGGACATGGGTGGCCTGCTTCCGGGTTTCGGTGTGGAAGCGGTGCAGCTGATCGGGCTGGAGTCGCTGGCGGTCGACGATCGTCCACCACGCCGTCGGGTCGTCCAGGTCGTTGGCAGCCGCATCGCAGGCCAGCAGGGAACAGGATTCCGGCGCGTTGCCGATGTAGCGCGAGGTGTCGACGATCACCTGGTGGATGTGCCCCGGCGCTGCGAGGCGGACGGTCAACCAGTCGTGGCCGTCGTCGCGGCGCCGCTTGGTCTCCCACCCGTCCTTGGTCGTGCGAGCGGTTCCCGGGGTGATGACGTTGGACGCCGGGTTGAAGAACCCGTCGCTCTGCTCGATGACCCGTCCGCCGTTCTCCAGCGCGGCCATGTCCCAGGAAAGTCCGCTGAAGTCGAGCGGGTCCGGTACGGCTTCGCCGTGCACCCGCAGGCGGGCGACCCCGCCGTCGGGGTGGATGCACAACCGCACGTGCGTGAACCTGGTCCGCGCGTGCACCGGGTAGGCGTTCTCGGTGTCGCCTTCGCAGGGAGTTTCCGCGACGATGTCGACCCATTCGGCTTCCGCGAGCTCTTCCGGACCGGGGTAGCCGTCCAGCGCGCATGCTTGCACGGAGACGCGGTCGGGGTAGTTCCCCCGGAAGAACGCGGTGTCCACGACGACGCCGTGGACGATTCCGGGGACTCCCAACCGGACCACGGCCCAGTCGTGTCCTGCGGTGCGCCTGCGGCGGGTTTCCCAGCCGTCGTAGATCCCACCGCGGTTCCCGGATTGCCCTTTGCAGGAAACGGGCGATTCGGGTTTGATCAGATTTTCCTTCTCGACGAAGAACTCGTCGTTGGTGAGCACGACGCTACCGCCGATGTTGCGGGAGGCGAGATCCGTGAAATGGGCGAAATCGACCACGGCGCGGCCTTTCGTGTTGTCCATGAACGGGATTCGCGGACGGATTCGGTGAGCCGTCCGTCGGTGGAGTTGAGTTTCGCCAGGCGGGCCAACCGTTTCAAGGAATCGCGGGTATACAAATCTGGTATACGCGCGGTTTCCTTGAACGCGCGGCCGCCTGCTCGCAAGCTGTCTTCGAACACCGGAGTCCGTCTGTCGCATGAGGTTGCGACCGTCCGGTGCGGCTGTCTGGAGGGCCGGCCAGGAGTGCGTCGATTCTGAATTCGGACGCTTGCTCCGGTGGCGGCCGGCGTTGCTCTGCCAGGAGGTTGATCGTGGTACATCTGTTCGTCAGCGGAGGAGCTCTGCGCGGGGGAAGGGCGCACCGGTACATCGAGGGTTGCCCGTTCATCGGTGAATTGCGGACCGCTCCGCGTTATCGGTTCGTCTGCGTGCGCAACAGGTTTCCGGCCTTGTGGCCGGTGCCGCACGACGGTGCCGAGATTCGGGGCGAGGTCTACGACGTCCCGCTGGATCGACTGCGCGACCAGTTCCTCCCCAATGAATCGCCCGAGCTCGAGCTCGGTGTCATCGAGTTGGAGGACGGGACGGCGTCGTTGGCGATGTTGCTCCGGCAAACCGAGCGGATCCCCGGAAAGTACGAAGACATCACCGGTTACGGCGGCTGGCGCAGTTATCGCGACGAGGTTCCGCCGGCCAGCGCCAAGTCGTCCGCGCGCGACAGGGGAAGATGATGGCGGGATCGCGTGCATTGCGCGGTGCGGCGAGCGGTTTCGCTTCTTTCCTCGGCGTTCTCGAGAAGATCGGAAACCGGGTTCCGCAACCGTTCGTGTTGTTCTGCTGGTTGTTCGCTTTCGTGGCCGTTGCGTCCACGGTCGCGGATCTGCTGGGCGCCTCGGTCGCGGTTCCTGGAAAGGACCAGGTCCTCGATGTACGAGGAGTGCTGTCCCTGGACGGGCTCCGCTACCTGCTCGGCCACGTCATCACGAATTTCATCGAGTTCCCCGGACTCGGCAACATCTTCGTCATGGTGATGGCGGTGAACGTCGCCATGGGATCCGGATTCCTCGAAGCTGGTGTGCGCTGGCTGCTTTCGCGCGTTCCGGGCTGGGGAGTTCCCTACGCCGTGGCGTTCGTCGCGGCGCAAGGCCACGTCTTCTCCGACGCGTCCTACTTCGTGATCGCTCCGCTCGGCGCGGTCGCCTTCAAGGCGACGGGCCGCAACCCGCTGGCCGGGCTGATCGGCGCGTACGCGTGCCTGCAAGGTGGTTACGCAGGCGGCTTCGTCATCGGCACGTTGGACGCCACCTACATCGCGATCACCGACGCGGCGGTGCAGCTCGTTCCGGGCTTGCCGCCGGTGGACGTCCACATCGCGATGAACTACTTCTTCACCGCGGCGGTGGGCGTGATCTTCCCGCTGGTGGGCGGTTGGCTGATAGCGCACGTGCTCGAACCCCGCTTGCCGAGCCGCGAGGAGGAACCGGCGGAACGCGTCGAGCTGGCCGCCGGCCAGCGGCGTGGTCTCGTGGTGGCGTTGACGGCGGCCTGCGGATTCCTGGTGCTCCTCGCCATCGGTGCGCTGGTGCCCGGCGGGCCGTTCCACGGCTCCGACGGGACGTTGCTCTCATCGCCGTTGCTGGAGAACCTGGTGGCGGTCATCGGGGTGGCTTTCGTGCTGGTGGGGGTCGTCTTCGGCTTGGTCGCCGGGACCCTGACGAAGGAGAACAGCCTCCAAGTCCTGATGACCAGGGGGATGCGGGACATCGCCGGCCCGACCGTGGTGGTCTTCGTGATCGCGCAGGTCTTCGGCATCCTGACCTGGAGCAACCTCGGCAGCGTTCTCGCCATCGGGCTGGCCGACCTGGCGAAGTCGTCGCACGTCGACGGCTTCCTGGCGTTGCTGCTCATGGTCTGCGTCTCGGCGACCCTCAACATGGTGATCACCGGCGGTGGCGCGTTGTGGTCCCTGGTCGGCCCCGTGATGGTGCCGAGCCTGATGCTGCTGGGGCTTTCGCCAGCGGTGATTCAGGCCGCACATCGGATCGGGGACTCGACGACAACGCTGATCACCCCGATGTCGGTGTTCCTGATCGTCCTGCTGAGCATGGCGCGGGAGTACGAACCCGGCCTGCGGCTCGGAACGCTGATGACCCGGCTCGCCATCTTCGTCGTCCCGTACTTCGCGGTGTGGCTCGGCGTGCTCGGAATCTTCTACTTCTTCGACCTGCCGCTGGGCCCCGGAGCCGGGGTCGAGCTCGGCGCGCGTTGATCCAAGCTCTGCGAACCTGGAGGTTGCACCCCATGTCAGAACTGGCCCACCTCGTCGACCTCGCCTCGATCCGCCTGGGCGGCGCGGCCGTCGCCGCCAACGACGAGACCTTCGGCGGGAAGGACCACCTCCTCGACCCGCTGCCCCCGAAGTCGCACGCGGAGCACACCGGGCTCCGCGGCGAGCTCTACGACGGCTGGGAAACCCGCCGGAGCCGGAAGCCCGGCAACGACTGGGTGATCGTGCGCCTCGGCGCCGCCGGCATCGTCCGGGAGGTCGTCATCGACACGAGCTTCTTCAGGGGAAACTGCCCCAAGGCGTGTTCGGTGCAAGCCTGCGGCGTGGACGGCTACGCGTCGTCCGGGGAACTGGCCGCCCGCGATGACCTCGAATGGACGACTCTGGTCCCGGAAAGCCCCGTGGAGCGGGACAGCGTGAACCGGTTCCAGGTGGCGGTCGAGCGCCGGTTCACCCATGTACGGCTGAACACCCACCCCGATGGTGGAATCGCGCGCCTGCGAGTCCTCGGCGACGTCGTCCCCGACCCGCGCCGCTTCCTCGGTGTGTCGCTGGATCTGGCAGCTCAAGCCAACGGCGGCGTCGTGCTCGACTGCAGCGACCAGTTCTTCGGGAACCCGCTCAACATCAACGCGCCCACACCGGTGCTGCGCCACGAGAAGGGATGGGAATCCACCCGCCGACGCGGGCCTGGGCACGACTGGATCGACCTCCGCCTGACCGGGAGGGGAATCGTCCGGCAGGTCGAGTACGACACCACCTACTACCGCGGCAACGCCCCGGAGAGCTTCCGGTTGCTGGGATGCGATGCCGAGCAGGCGGACCCGGCGAATCCGGGGTCGTGGTTCGAGCTGCTGCCGCACACCTGCGGACTGCACGACGCACCGCACTGGTTCTCCGTGCCCGATCCGCGTCCCACCACCCACGTACGTCTGGAGATCTATCCGGACGGAGGTGTTTCGCGGCTCAGGCTCATCGGTGAGCTCGACGCGCTCGGCCGGGAAGCTACCGGTATCCGTTGGCTGAACGCGCTGCCTCGAGCTCACGCCATCGCGGCTCTGATCTCGCTGGGCGCGAACGCTGAGACGGCGGTCGAACTGGCCGATTCCCGGCCGTTCGGCACCGCGGACGACCTATGCGCTGAACTGGAAGCGCTGTCCTCCGGAGGTTCGGGACATGTCGCTGGCACGCTGGCAGTCCTTCTCGGCCGTTAGCGCTGGTAGACGAGGGCGAGGGGTGGCCCGCCGACACCGGTCGCCGTCTCCGTCAGCCCGGTGACCTGGTCCCGGTTGCCGTGCTGTTTATCCGTTATGGGGAACTCATCCCGGAGCGGGGAGGCGCAGCAGCGCGAGCTGGAGCAGTGTCCCCGCGTAGGTGGATTTTTTGTCACGGTGACGAAATTCGGTAGGTTCTCTGCTCCTGCCGACTCTTGGAGGAGGATTTGCTCGGATGGGGACCGAGCTTGTCACTTCCGTCGGCGCTTCGGCGGATTCTCCATGGGTACGCCGTCTTCGGAGAGCGGTGGGGCGGGCAGGTCCGCGCTCGAGGTGAGCGGTGCCGCCCCGGTCAGGGGTCTTCCGGCAGGCTCTTTGAGGAAGAGGGTGCTCACGAGCCCGATCGCACCCGCGCCGACGAGGTAGTAGCCGGGCCAGTCGAGGTTCCCCGTCGTGGTCACCGCGACTCCGATGACCGTGGGTGCGGTCCCGGCGAAGGCAGACACGAAGACGTTGAAGATGATCGCCAGGCTGCCGTACCGGATGAAGGTGGGGAAGAGCGTGGGCAGGGTGGACGGGGTCACCGCTGCGAAGCAGAGCAGCGCGAACCCCATGATCAGCAAGCCGGTGACCTGGCCGGCGAGGCCCGTCTGCAGCAGCCACACCGACGGCAGGCCGAACAGGATGAGCGACGCGCTGCCGGTGATCAGGATCGGTTTCCTGCCGATCCGGTCGCTGAGCTTGCCGACGAAGACGATGACGATCAGCATCGCCAGCATGACGGCGACCTGCAGCGTGGCTGCCAACGCTCCGCTGGTTCCGCTCCCGCCGTGTGCCGGCAGGGTGGCTGTCAGGTAGGTCGGCACGTAGTTCGTCAGCACGTAGTTGGTGACGTTCCAGGCCACGATCAGCCCACCGGCGATCAGGACCGCCGAGCGGTAGTGCTTCACCAAGATCTGGAACACGCGCCGAAGCGCCATGGTGGCCATCGCCGGCGAGCGCTCCATCTGCTGCCGGAACGCCGGGGTCTCCTCGAGGTCTCTCCGGAGGTAGAGCCCGGTGACGCCCAGCGGGAGGGCGAGCATGAACGGGATCCGCCAGCCCCACGCCAGCAGATCGTCTTCCGGCAGCGCGGCCACCAGGATCGACGTGATACCGGCGCCGAGCATGTACCCGATGAGCGTGCCGAATTCCAGCAGGCTCCCGAGGGAGCCGCGCCGCTGGTCCGGGGCGTACTCGGCGACGAGCGTCAGGGCTCCGACGTACTCGCCGCCCACCGAAAAGCCTTGGAGCATGCGGATGAACAGCACGATCAGCGGCGCTGCGATGCCGATCGCGCCGTAACTGGGAACGAGCCCGAGCAGCGCGGTCGCGACCGTCATGAGCAGGACCGTGGCGGACAGGACTCTGGTGCGGCCGAAGCGGTCTCCCAGCGGCCCCAGGATGATTCCGCCGAGCGGGCGGACCAGGAACGCGGCGGCGAAGGTGCCCAGGGTGAACACCGGTGCCCACTCGCCGGCATCGGGGAAGAACACCCGGTCGAGGGCGAGGGCGATGTAGGAATAGGCGCCGAAGTCGTACCAGGTGGCGATGTTGCTCAAGGTCGCGGCCGTTGTCGCGCGACGGATCGTCTGCGCGTCCTCGATGGCCAACTCGCCGCCCGGTCCCCGAGGTACGGGCGCGCCGTTCACCCCGCCGCTCCAGTCGGCAGGCCGCCCGATCGGGACGTTCGAGGAGGTCGACGCATGATCACCTTTGGTCCGCACAACTGATATATCTGTTCAAGCTAATAGGTGTGTCTTGGGTGGTCAAGCTTTTCCGGCGCCGGCTACGGGCCTGCGAGGTCCTGCAGGCGTTCGAGGATCTCCTCGGCCGCCTCGCCGAGAACTCGTGCCACGGCGGGAAAATCGGTCCCGCGGAGGTGCTGGCTGTCGGCGGAGACGCTCAGCGCTCCGGCCATGCGCCCGCCGGGGCCCCGCACCGGGACCGCGACGGAGCGGAGCTCGGCCTCGAACTCGCCGACCGCGGTTGCCCAGCCGCGGTCGCGGACCCGGTTGAGGTCGGCGGTCAGGGCGCCCCGGGAAATGATGGTGTTCTCGGTGAAGCGGGGCAGCGGTTGCCGCAGGACTTCCTCGAGCTCCTCGAACCCGAAGTTCGCCAGCAGCACTTTTCCGCACGCAGTCGCGTGCAGCGGCACCCGGAGACCGATCCAGTTGCGCTCCGTCCGGGGCTCCTGGGTGACGGTGGTGGCACCACCGCCCTCGAGGACGCTGAGGCTCACGGTCCCGTGCAGTTCGGACGACAGTCGGGCGCAGATGGACTTGCTCTCCCTCGCGATGTCCAGCTGCGCCGTGGTGGCTCCGGCGAGCCGGACGATGCCGAAGCCGAGCTGGAACTTCCCGCGAGACCCCACCTGCTCGACGAACCGGAACTTCTCCATGGTGGTCATCAGGCGGGACACGGTCGACTTGTGGACCCCCAGCTCGCGCGCGAGCTCGGTGACGCCCGACGGCCCGTGTTGGGCCAGGAGGGTGAGCATGGACAACGCCCGATCCACGGCTTGGGTGGCGGTCCGCGGCTCGGCGGCCGCTGCGGGCTCGCTCTTGTTGTGCATCCTGCAACTCCGAACTCGGCGCGGGTTGATTTGGGATCGGTTAATTGACGGGAAACGATAAGTGCCGGATGCTCTGTTGCGAATCGCACGTCGTGTTCCGCAATGAGCAACAGGAGCAACGATGATCTTAGTTGGCGCGGTGGCCGATATTCCGGTCGGGGAGTCTGTACGCGTGCAGGGCAGCGTGGCAATCGCGGTCTTCAACGCGGACGGCACCTTCTACGCGATTGACGACACGTGCACCCATCAGGATGCGTCGCTGTCGGACGGTTGGCTCGAGGACTGCGCGGTCGAGTGCCCCTTGCACGCCGCCTGCTTCGACCTCCGCACTGGAAAGCCCAGCGGGCCGCCTGCGCGGAAGCCCGTGCGAACGCACGAGGTGGTCATCGTCGACGGGCAGGTGTTCGTTAGCGAAACGGTCGAAGTCGGCGCGGATGCCGGCGCGGACGTTGCCGGAGCGGTTGGCGAAGGGGTTCGTTGATGCAGACGATTGCCGTTGTCGGCGCGTCCCTCGCCGGGCTGACCGCCACCCGGTCCCTGCGCGATCAGGGATTCGAGGGGCGCATCGTCGTGGTCGGCGACGAGGTCCACGCGCCCTACGACCGACCGCCGCTGTCGAAGGAGTTCTTGGCCGGGACGGTTTCGGAAGACGATCTGAAACTGGCGACGCCCGAGGACGACGAGCTGCGCGCGGACTGGCGCCTCGGGCGCACCGCCACCGCTCTCGACACCGGTGGTCGGGCGGTGGTGCTCGACGACGGTGAGCGGATCGCGGCCGACGGCGTGGTGCTGGCGACTGGCGCCCGGGCCAGGAGCCTCCCCTGGGACCTGCCGAAGGGCGTGCACACCCTCCGCACGCTCGACGACGCAGTGGCGCTGCGCGAGGAGCTGGTCGCGGGAGCCCGCCTGGTCGTGATCGGCGCGGGGTTCATCGGCTCCGAGATCGCCTCGACGGCGGTGGGCCTGGGTGTCGAAGTCGACGTCGTCGAAGCCGCGGCCGTGCCGCTGCTGAAGCCGCTCGGTGCCGAGATGGGCGAGATCTGCGCCGGGTTGCACGCCACGAAGGGAGTGCGGCTGCACACCGGCGCCACGCTCGCCGAATTCGTCGGCGGTGATCAGGTGACGGGCGTCCGCTTGTCCGACGGTCGTGAACTGCCCGCCGACGTGGTGGTGGTCGGGATCGGCGCGGAACCGTGCGTGGAATGGCTGAGCGGGTCGGGCGTCGAGCTCGACGACGGTGTCGTGACCGACGCGCAAGGCGTCACGAACGTCCCCGGCGTCATCGCGGTGGGGGACTGCGCCAACTCCCACCGCACCTTCCTCGGCGCGACGCGCCGCATGGAGCACTGGACCAACGCCCTGCAGCAGCCGGTCGCCGGGGTGTCCGCCCTCCTCGGCCGGGACTACGCACCGCCGGCGCACCACGAGGTGCCGTACTTCTGGTCGGACCAGTACGGCCACAAGATCCAGTTCGCCGGCCGCCGCACCGAGGGTTCCAAGGTCGAAGTGCTCGAGGGGAGCCTCGAAACGCTCGACTTCCTCGTGCTCTACCGCGATCAGGACGGGAACCCGGAAGGGGTTCTCGGGATCGATCGCGCCCGCTCGTTCGGGAGGTGGCGCCGCCAGCTGGCGGGATTCCTGCCGGCGGTGCGCTGACCGCACTCGTGCAGTCCCCTCCGCGGTCCTCGGGTGCGAAAGGCTCGTCTGCTCCTTGAGCCTTTCGCACCCCGGAGCCGCGCCGACTGTTCATCGCAGCATTGCAGCAGAAGGAAAGGATCGTTCGTGAGCTCCGTCGAAGCCCACGGCCAGCAGAAGCCGGAATCCGCGTCCAGCCTGATCCCGACCCTGCCGGGATCGCACTACACCGACGAAGCGGTCTTCGAGCTCGAGAAGTCCCGGATCTTCCAGAGCAACTGGTTCGCCGCGGCCCGCAGCAGCGACATCCCCTCGCCGGGCAGCTTCCGCAACGTCGACGTCGGCGGGGAGAGCGTGCTGATCGTGCGCGGTCGCGACAGTGCGTTGAGAGCCTTCCTCAACGTCTGCCGGCACCGCGGTGCGCGCTTGTGCACCGAGGAGACCGGATCGGTTCGCAAGTCCTTGCAGTGCCCGTACCACGCGTGGACCTACGGCCTCGACGGTTCGCTCATCGCCGCGCCGAACCTGACTTCCATGAAGGACGTCAACCGCGACGAGTACGGACTCATCGGCGTCGCTTTGAAGGAGTGGCTCGGAACCGTCTGGGTCTGCCTGGCCGACGAGCCGCCGTCCTTCGAGGACGCCGTGCAGGGCGCGGTCACGGCCAGGATGGGTGATCCCGACGCCATCGACGGCTGGGGGATCGACCAGCTGGTGGTCGGCAAGCGGATCACCTACGACGTGAAGGCGAACTGGAAGCTCATCGTCGAGAACTTCATGGAGTGCTACCACTGCGCGACCATCCACCCCGAGCTGACCGAAGTGCTGCCCGAGTTCGCCGACGGCTACGCGGCGCAGTACTTCGTGGGGCACGGGGCGGAGTTCGGCGAGGAGATCACCGGGTTCACCGTGGACGGCCAGGGCGGGTTCGACACCCTCTCCGGCGTCGACGAGGACCACGACCGGCGCTACTACGCGATCACGATCAACCCGCAGGTGTTCATCAACCTCGTCCCGGACCACGTGATCTTCCACCGGATGTACCCGGTGGCCGTGGACCGGACGATCGTCGAGTGCGACTGGCTCTACACGCAGGAGCTCATCGACAGCGGTGTCGATCTGTCCCGTTCGGTGGAGCTGTTCCACCGGGTCAACCAGCAGGACTTCGACGCGTGCGAGCGCTGCCAGCCGGCGATGTCCTCGCGGGCTTACGCCGCGGGCGGAGTGCTGGTCCCCAGCGAGCACCACATCGGTGAGTTCCGGGACTGGGTGGCGTCCGCGATCGCGGGCTGAGACCCGCTGGAAGCCGGGCGAACCCGGTGCACGTCCCTGCGCCGTGAAATGACCGCACTGCGCTCTGGACTGATATACCAGACGCATGTCACAGTGGGCGTCGCAATCGCGTTCTCGCCCCCGGGTCCGGGGGCTCGCATCCCGAATCCTGGTCCGAGCCCGACCACCGGCGGCTGCGCCGGTGGTCGAGCGACCAGCACGAAGAAGGAGAAAGGCTTTATGCCACAAGAGGTCCGCGGAGTCGTCTCGCTCGCGCAGGGCAAGCCCGTCACGGTCGAGACGATCGTGATCCCCGACCCCGGCCCCGGTGAGGCCGTCGTGCAGGTGCAAGCGTGCGGGGTGTGCCACACGGACCTGCACTACCGGGAGGGCGGGATCAACGACGAGTTCCCGTTCCTGCTGGGGCACGAGGCCGCAGGCATCGTGGAATCGGTCGGTGAGGGCGTCGTCAACGTCGCTCCGGGCGATTACGTGATCCTGAACTGGCGCGCGGTCTGCGGGCAGTGCCGCGCCTGCAGCAAGGGCAAGCCGCAGTACTGCTTCGACACGCACAACGCGACGCAGAAGATGACGCTGGCATCGGGCCAGGAGCTGAGCCCGGCGCTGGGGATCGGAGCCTTCGCGGAGAAGACCCTCGTGGCCGCCGGGCAGTGCACCAAGGTCGACCCGCGGGTGAAGCCGCAGGTGGCGGGGCTGCTCGGATGCGGCGTGATGGCCGGCATCGGCGCTGCGATCAACACCGGGGGAGTGGGCCGCGGTGATTCGGTCGCCGTCATCGGCTGCGGAGGCGTCGGCGATGCGGCCATCGCGGGCGCGGAGCTCGCCGGCGCGAGCACGATCGTGGCGGTGGACCGCGATCCGCGGAAGCTCGACCAGGCCCGGGAATTCGGTGCCACGCACTTCGTCGACGCGCGGGAGACCGATGTCGTCGAGGCGATCCGGAGCCACACCGGGGGATTCGGCGCCGACGTGGTGGTCGACGCCGTGGGGCGCCCGGAGACCTGGAAGCAGGCGTTCGAGGCCCGCGACCTGGCCGGCACGGTCGTGCTCGTCGGCGTGCCGACGCCGGACATGATGGCGCCGGAGCTGCCGCTGATCGAGTACTTCGGCCGCGGCGGTGCGCTCAAGTCCTCGTGGTACGGCGACTGCCTGCCCTCCCGCGATTTCCCGGCACTGGTCGACCTGCACCTGCAGGGCCGGTTGCCGCTGGAGAAGTTCGTGACCGAGGAGATCTCCCTCGACGCCGTCGAGGACGCCTTCGAGAAGATGCACCGCGGTGACGTGCTGCGTTCGGTGGTGGTCCTGTGAGCCCGATCGAGCACCTGGTCACCTCGGGCACCTTCTCCCTGGACGGGGGCACCTGGGAGGTCGACAACAACGTCTGGCTCATCGGCGACGAGCGCGAGGTCCTCGTCATCGACCCCGCGCACGACGCCGAGGCGATCGCCGAGCGGATCGGCGATCGCCGGGTGACGGCGATCGTGTGCACCCACGCCCACGACGACCACGTCGGCCAGGCGCCGGTGCTGTCGGACAGCTTCGACGCGCCGATCCTGCTCGACCCGGCCGAAGCTCCGCTGTGGAAGCTGACGCACCCGGACCGGCAACCGGACCGGGAGCTGTCGGACGGCCAGATCATCACCGTGGCCGGGATCGACCTGCGCGTCCTGTCGACGCCGGGGCACTCACCGGGCTCCGTCTGCCTCCACGCCCCCGAGCTGAAGACGCTCTTCACCGGGGACACCCTGTTCCAGGGCGGACCCGGTGCCACCGGGCGGTCCTACTCCAGCTTCGACACGATCATCAGCTCCATCAGCCGCAACTTGCTTGCGCTGCCCGGTGAAACCACTGTCCACACCGGACACGGCGGCTCGACCACCATCGGTGCCGAGGCGCCGCACCTGGAGGAGTGGATAGCCCGGGGGTACTGACCGCCGGGCATTCCGGAGAAGTCGTCCTCGGACTGTTGACCGAGCGTGCGACGGCCCTTAATTTGACATGTAACTGATATATCAATCACCGAACACAGATACACCGGGAGGTCGGCCGCATGTCCGTAACGGTTGATCGTCAAGGGGCGCCGAGCGCCGAGAACGTGCTCGGTCTCCCCCTGGCGGAGACGGACCCGGAGGTCCATGCGGCCGTCAACCGGGAATTGGCCCGGCAGCGCGACACGCTGGAGATGATCGCGAGCGAGAACTTCGCGCCGCTGAGCGTGATGCAGGCCCAGGGCTCGGTGCTGACCAACAAGTACGCCGAGGGGTACCCGGGGCGCCGCTACTACGGTGGTTGCGAGAACGTCGACGAGATCGAGCAGCTGGCGATCCACCGCGTCAAAGCGCTCTTCGGAGCCGACTACGCGAACGTGCAGCCGCACTCCGGCGCTCAGGCGAACTCCGCGGTCATGTCCGCGCTGCTGGAGCCGGGCGACACCTTCCTCGGCCTGGACCTCGCGCACGGCGGGCACCTGACCCACGGCATGCGCCTGACCTTCTCGGGGAAGTACTTCGACGCCGTTGCGTACCACGTGCGCGAGGACGACCACCTCGTGGACATGGACGAGGTGGAGCGGCTGGCGAAGGAGCGGCGGCCCAAGCTGATCATCGCGGGCTGGTCGGCCTACCCGCGGCAGCTGGACTTCGCGGAGTTCCGGCGGATCGCCGACGAGGTCGGTGCCTACCTGATGGTGGACATGGCCCACTTCGCCGGACTGGTGGCAGCCGGTCTGCACCCGTCCCCGGTGCCGCACGCGCACGTGGTCACCTCGACCACCCACAAGACGCTCGGAGGACCGCGCGGTGGGGTCGTGCTCGCTCAGGGGAGCCTGGCGAAGAAGCTGAACTCCAGCGTCTTCCCGGGGCTGCAGGGCGGTCCGCTCGAGCACGTGATCGCGGGCAAGGCGGTGGCGTTCAAGCTCGCCGGAGAGGCCGCCTTCCGCGAGCGGCAGGAGCGCACCCTCGCCGGCGCGAGGATCCTGGCCGACCGGTTGTTGCTGGAGGAGAAGGTCGGCGTGGTGTCCGGTGGCACCGACGTCCACCTGGTCCTGGTCGATCTCCGCAACTCCGAGATGGACGGGAAGCAGGCCGAGGACCGGCTGCACCGGGTCGGCATCACGGTGAACCGGAACGCGGTCCCGTTCGACCCGCGGCCGCCGATGGTCTCCTCCGGCGTCCGCATCGGAACTCCGGCGCTGGCCGCGCGGGGCTTCGACGAAGAAGACTTCCACGAGGTCGCGGACATCATCGCGCTGGCGCTGCGCCCCGAAACGCCGCAAGCCGGCCTCGACGCCCTCACCGAGCGCGTCGCGAACCTCGCCCAGAGCCGTCCTCTGTACCCGGAGCTGCAGGCATGAACACGAACAGCACGCCGCCCGGCGCGGATCTGCCCGAACACCCGGACTTCCTCTGGCGAAACCCGGAGCCGAAGAAGTCCTACGACGTGGTCATCATCGGTGGTGGCGGGCACGGTCTGGCGACCGCGCACTACCTGGCCAAGAACCACGGCATCACCAACGTCGCCGTGCTGGAGAAGGGGTGGCTCGCGGGCGGCAACATGGCCCGCAACACCACGCTGATCCGGTCCAACTACCTGTGGGACGAATCGGCCGCGATCTACGAGCACGCCTTGAAGCTGTGGGAAGGGCTGGAGGACGAGCTCGGCTACCCGATCCTGTTCTCCCAGCGCGGTGTGCTCAACCTCGCCCACACCGAGCAGGACATCCGGGATTCGGTCCGGCGGGTCGAGGCCAACAAGCTCAACGGCATCGATGCCGAGTGGCTGAGCCCGGAAGAGGTCAAGCAGGTCTGCCCGATCGTCAACATCTCCGACGACATCCGCTACCCGGTGCAGGGCGCCACCTACCAACCCCGGGCGGGGATCGCCAAGCACGACTACGTCGCTTGGGGATTCGCCCGCAGTGCGGATGAGGCCGGTATCGACCTGATCCAGGACTGCGAGGTCACCGGGTTCACCGTGGACGGTGAGCGGGTGACCGGCGTGCGCACCAGCCGCGGTGACATCGCCTGCGGGACCGTCGCGCTGTGCTCCTCGGGGCACACCTCCGTCCTGCTGGACAAGCTCGGCGTCCGCACGCCGCTGCAGTCGCACCCGTTGCAGGCCTTGGTGTCGGAGCTGCTGGAGCCGGTGCACCCGACCATCGTGATGTCCAACGCCGTGCACGTGTACGTCTCCCAGGCGCACAAGGGCGAGCTGGTGATGGGTGCGGGCGTGGACTCCTACAACGGCTACGGACAGCGCGGCGCGTTCCACATCATCGAGCGGCAGATGGCCGCTGCCGTGGAGCTGTTCCCGGTCTTCGCCCGCGCACACCTGCTGCGCAGCTGGGCGGGGATCGTCGACGTCACCCCGGACGCGAGTCCGATCGTCGGGCGCACACCGTTCGAGAACGTCTACGTCAACTCCGGTTGGGGGACCGGGGGGTTCAAGGTCACGCCGGGGCTCGGCTCGTGCTACGCGCACACCATCGCGCACGGCGAGCCGCATCCGTACGTCGCGCCGTTCAGCCTCGACCGCTTCACGACCGGAGCGCTCGTCGACGAACACGGCGCCGCTGCCGTCGCCCACTGAAACCGAGGACTGCTAGCTATGCAACTGATCCACTGCCCTTGGTGCGGCCCCCGCGAGGAGGTCGAGTTCCACTACGGCGGCCAGGCCGACGTCTCCTACCCGGAGACCCCTGCCGATCTGTCGGACCAGGAGTGGGCCGAGTTCGTGTTCTACCGCGACAACAACAAGGGGCCGTTCCCCGAGCGGTGGTGCCACAGCACGGGCTGCCGACGTTGGTTCAACGCCGTCCGGGACACCCGCACGTACGAATTCCTCGCCGTCTACAAGGTCGGTGAACCAGTGCCCATCGTTCCCGGCGTGGAATCGACGAAGTCGGAGGTGCGCGCATGAGCCGGATTGATGGGTACGGGCGCATTGACCGCAGCCGTACGCTGACCTTCACCTTCGACGGGCGCACCTACACCGGTCACCCGGGCGACACCTTGGCCTCCGCCCTGCTGGCCAACGACGTCCACCACATCGGCACCAGCGTGAAGCTGGGGCGGCCGCGCGGGATCGGCGCAGCGTGGACCGAGGACCCGACGGGCCTGGTGCAGATCGAGGAGCCCTTCCCGGAACCGATGCTGCAAGCGGCCGCGGTCGAGCTGACCGACGGGCTGGTGGCTCGCGGCGTCAACGGTCAGGGGCGCCTCGCCGAGGAACCCGATCCCGCGCGCTACGACCGCAAGCACACGCACGTCGACACCCTGGTGATCGGCGCCGGCCCGGCGGGGCTGCTCGCCGCGCGCAGCGCCGCCCGCGCCGGGGAGAGCGTCGTCCTGGTCGACGATCGTGCTACCGCTGGCGGCAGTCTGACCGGTGCGGAGCGGATCGACGGACGGCCGGCGCTGGACTTCGTGGCGGAGGTCGTCGCCGAGCTGGCCGCGAACCCGGAGGTCCTGCACCTGCAGCGCACCACGGCCTTCGGCCAGTACGACGACGGGTTCGTGCTCGCCCTGGAGCGCCGCACCGACCACCTCGGTTCCGCAGCGTCCGCGAATCGCAGTCGGCAGCGGGTGCACCGCATCCGCGCGCTGAAGGTGGTCGTCGCGGCCGGTGCGCACGAGCGTCCGATCGTGTTCGAGAACAACGACCTCCCCGGAATCATGCTCGCGTCGGCGGCGCGGGACTACCTGCACCGCTACGGCGTGCTCGCGGGACGGCAGGTCGTCGTGTTCACCAGCGACGACTCCGCCTACTCCGCGGCGATCGACCTCTCCAGCGCCGGTGCGGACGTGAAGGTCCTCGACGCCAGGGACGAACTGCCGCCGGAGTGGGCGGCGCGTGCGGCGGAACGGGGTGTCGAGGTTTCGGCGTCCACAGTGGTCATCGGCGCTGAAGGCGAGGAGCACGTCAGCGCGGTGGTCGCGCGCAACGCCGACGGCGAGGTGCGAATCCCCGCCGACCTGCTGCTCGTCTCGGGTGGTTGGAACCCGGCGGTGCACCTGTTCAGCCACGTCAAGGGCGCGTTGGCCTACGACGCCTCGCTCGGTTCCTTCCGGCCGTCCGGGAGCTTGCCCGGCATCACGGTGATCGGTGCTGCCAACGGCACCCTCGACCAGGCCGGCGTCGTGCAGGACGGGGCCGGTGCGGAGGCGCCGGCGGTCGACTCGGAGCCGTCCCGCACGCCGACGAAGGTGATCTGGCGGACCGACGGCGACCCGGACAAGCAGTTCGTCGACATCCAGCGCGACGCCACGGTGAGCGACATCGCCCGCGCGGTCGGTGCCGGGTTGCACTCGGTCGAGCACGTCAAGCGCTACACCACGATCGGTACTGCTCATGACCAGGGCAAGACCTCCGGCGTGATCGCTTCTGGCATCACCGCCGAACTGCTGGGCCGTCCGATCGAGGAACTGGGCACCACGACCTTCCGGCCGCCGTACACACCGGTCGCCTTCGCGGCTCTGGCCGGGCGGGAACGCGGCAACCTGTTCGACCCCGAGCGGATCACCGCGGTGCACTCCTGGCACGTCGACGCCGGCGCGGTGTTCGAAGACGTGGGTCAGTGGAAGCGAGCCCGCTACTACCCGGAGCCCGGCGAGGACATGGACACCGCTGTGCTGCGGGAGTGCGCGGCGACGCGGAGCGGTGTCGGCATCCTCGACGGCTCCACGCTGGGCAAGATCGACGTCCAGGGCCCGGATTCCGGTGTGTTCCTCGACCGGATCTACACGAACATGATGAGCACCCTCAAGGTCGGCCGGGTGCGCTACGGCGTCATGTGCGGCAACGACGGCATGATCATCGACGACGGCACGGTGCTGCGCATCGACGAGAACCGCTTCCTGGTCACCACGACCACCGGCGGAGCGGCGATGGTCCTGGACTGGATGGAGGAGTGGCTCCAGACGGAGTGGCCGGAGCTGCGGGTGCACCTCGCGTCGGTCACCGAGCAGTGGGCGGTCTTCCCGGTCGTCGGGCCGCGTTCGCGCGAGGTGGTCGGCGAGGTGTTCCCCGAGCTGGACGTGTCCAACGACGCGTTCCCGTTCATGTCGTGGCAGGACACCACCCTCGACGGCGTTCCCGTCCGAGTCGCCCGGATCTCGTTCTCCGGCGAGCTGGCCTACGAGGTCAACGTCAACTCCTGGTACGGGCTTTCGCTGTGGAAGCGGTTGCTGGAGGCGGGGAAGCGCTTCGGCATCACGCCGTACGGCACCGAGACGATGCACGTGCTGCGCGCCGAGAAGGGCTACCCGATCATCGGGCAGGACACCGACGGCACGGTCGCGCCCCAGGACCTCGGCATGAACTGGGTGGTGTCGAAGAAGAAGGAAGACTTCATCGGCAAGCGCTCGTTCTCCCGGGCCGAGAACCTGAACCCGCTGCGGAAGCAACTCGTCTCCCTGCTCCCGACGGATCGGCGCACCAAGTTGCGCGAAGGCTCGCAGATCGTGGAACTCCGCGCGGACGGGACCCTTCCCGAACCGCCGGTCCCGATGCTCGGCCACGTCACGTCCAGCTACCACAGCGCTGAGCTCGGCCGGCCGTTCGCGCTGGCGCTGGTGAAGAACGGCCGCGCCCGCGTCGGCGACCTGGTGCACGTCCCGGTGGACGGCGCGCTCGTCGAGGCGGAGATCGGCGAAACCGTGCTGGTGGACCCGGAAGGAGCACGCCGAGATGGCTGAAACCCTGTGCGCGACGCACCCCCTGGAAGCCTGGAAGCACGCGCTGGCCGCGCTGACCTGGGCGATCGACGGGCTGGTGGTCAAACCCGAGGAACTCGTGTCCGCGGTGGACCTGCGCATCGACGCCACCGGCCCGGGTGCCGCGGCGGTGGAGCACGCGTTGGGCTCGGCGCTGCCCGTCGAACCCAACACCTGGACCTCCACGCCCGAGGGCCAGATCGTCTGGCTGGGCCCGGACGAATGGCTCGTGACGAGCACCGTCTCCCGCCCGCACGAGCTGGAGGATTCGCTCATCAAGGTCGTGTCCGCTCACGACGGCGCGGCCGTGGACGTGTCCGCGCAGCGCACCTCGATCCGGCTGAGCGGCGGGCTGGCACGCGAACTGCTGTCGTTCGGGTGCTCGATCGACCTGCGACCCGCTGCGTTCCCGAAGGGATCGAGCGCGCAGACCGGCATCGGCCAGACCGGGGTGCTGATCCTCGCCCTGGGCGGCGACGACTTCCGGCTCTTCGCCCGGCCGTCGTTCGCCGGGTACCTCGCGGACTGGCTGCTCGACACGGCCGAGGAATTCCGCACCACCAAGTAGCACGAGGTCGGCCGTGATCGTGGGCACGGCCGACCTCCCACCCCCCAAGCACCCTCCGCGCGGTCACCGCAGACCGTCCAGTTAAGGAGAGCCCGCCATGAGCACCACCCCTCGTGTCGTCATCATCGGCGCCGGGATCGTCGGCGCCAATCTGGCTGACGAGCTCACCGAGCGCGGCTGGACCGAGGTCACCGTCCTCGACCAGGGACCGCTGCCCCTCACCGGTGGCTCGACCTCGCACGCACCCGGCGTCGTCTTCCAGACCAGCCCCTCCAAGACCATGACCGAGTTCGCGACCTACACGGTCGAGAAGTTCAAGAACATCGAGGTGGACGGCGACCGGTGCTTCAACCAGGTCGGCGGACTCGAAATCGCGACCACCCCGGAACGGCTCGCGGACCTGCACCGCAAGCAGGGCTGGGCGACCTCGTGGGGTGTCCCCGCCGAGGTCGTCGGGCCGGAGCGGTGCGCGGAGCTGCACCCGCTGCTCGACCCCGAGCGCGTTCTCGGCGGTCTCCACACGCCGACGGACGGACTCGCCAAGTCACCTCGAGCCGTCGCTGCCCTCATCCGCCGCGCTGAGGCCCGCGGAGCGGTGTTCCGCGGTTCCACCTGCGTGACGGAGGTCTTGCAGCAGGGCGGCCGCGTCACCGGGGTGCGCACGAGCGGCGGCGAGGAGATAGCCGCGGACATCGTCGTCTCCTGCGCCGGTTTCTGGGGCAAGGCCGTCGGCGAGCTGGTCGGGATGAAGGTGCCGCTGCTCCCGCTGGCCCACCAGTTCGCGCGCACCGGGCAGATCGCCGAGCTCGTCGGGCGCAACGACGAGCAGACCGAGGCGAGCCTGCCCGCCCTCCGCCACCAGGACCGCGATCTCTACTTCCGGGAGTACAACGACTGCCTCGGCATCGGCAGCTACGCCCACCGCCCGATGCCCGCGCGGCTGTCGGAGCTGCCCGAGGTCGACGGCGACGACGTCAGCGAGGCGGCGATGCCCTCGATGCTGCCGTTCACCGAGGAGGACTTCGCAGCCTCGTGGGAGCACAGCAAGGAGCTGCTCCCGTCGCTGCGGAACGCGAAGATCGACTCCGGGTTCAACGGGATCTTCTCCTTCACCCCCGACGGCGGACCGCTGGTCGGCGAGTCGCCGGACGTCGCCGGGTTCTGGGTCGCCGAAGCCGTGTGGGTGACCCACTCCGCCGGTGTCGCCCGCGCCGTCGCCCAGCTGCTGGTGAACGGCCGCAGCGAGACCGAGCTCCACGGGTGCGACGTCAACCGGTTCGACGAGATCCAGACGACCGATGCCTACGTCGACGAGACCTCGCAGCAGAACTTCGTGGAGATCTACGACGTCCGGCACCCGCTGCAGCCGAAGTTCTCACCGCGGGACCTGCGGGTGAGCCCGTTCCACGCGCGGCAGAAGGAACTGGGCGCGTTCTTCCTGGAGTCGCACGCGTGGGAACGGCCGCACTGGTACGAGGCCAACGCCCGCCTGGTGAAGGAGCTGCCGACCGAGTGGCAGCCGCCGTCGCGCGACGCGTGGTCGGCGATGTTCCACTCGCCGATCGCGGCGGCCGAGGCGTGGAAGACCCGCACCGCGGTCGCCATGTACGACATGACCTCGCTCAAGCGCATCGAGGTCAGCGGGCCCGGGGCGGTCGCGTTCCTGCAGCGGCTGACCACCGGCAAGATGGACAAGTCGGTCGGCTCGGTGACCTACGCCCTGATGCTCGACGCGGCCGGCGGCGTTCGCTCCGACGTCACCGTCGCCAGGCTCGGCGAGCAGCTGTTCCAGGTCGGGGCCAACAGCAACCTCGACGTGGACTACTTCCTGCGCGAGGCCCCGGACGACGGCAGCGTCCAGATCCGCGACATCACCGGCGGTACGTGCTGCATCGGCGTGTGGGGGCCGCTCGCCCGGGACCTGGTGCAGCCCTTGAGCGGCGACGACTTCTCCCACGAGGCGCTGAAGTACTTCCGCCTCAAGCACGCGCACATCGCCGGCATCCCGGTCACCGCGATGCGGCTGTCCTACGTGGGCGAACTCGGCTGGGAGATCTACACCAGCGCCGAGTACGGCCAGCGGCTCTGGGACGCGCTGTGGGAAGCCGGGCAGCCGCTGGGCGTCATCGCCGCGGGGCGTGCCGCGTTCAACAGCCTCCGCCTCGAGAAGGGCTACCGGTCGTGGGGCAGTGACATGACCACCGAGCACAACCCGTACGAGGCCGGGCTCGGATTCGCCCTGAACAAGAAGAAGACCGAGTACGTCGGCTACGACGCGGTCGCCGACCTCAGCGCTGACACCGTCACCCGCCGCCTTTCGTGCCTGACCGTCGACGACGGCCGCAGCGTGGTGCTGGGCAGCGAACCGGTCTTCGTCGACGGCGAGCCCGCCGGCTACGTGACGTCGGCAGCTTTCGGCCACACGATCGGCAAGCCGATCGCCTACGCATGGCTGCCCGCATCGGCCACGCCGGGGACTTCGGTGGAAATCCAGTACTTCGACCGGAAGGTGCGCGCCACCGTCGCCGTCGAACCGCTGGTCGACCCGGAGATGACCCGCATTCGCCGCTGATCCCAGAGCCGGGGTGCGCGGTCTGAAGCGGTCAGTGGCCGCGCACCCCACCCGATTCCGCAGTCCTGCACCACTTTCCAGCCCGCCGAGAAGGAAGACCGATGCCATGCGCAGGGAAACCCTCGAAAGTTTTCTGGGCTCGCTCGCAGCCCGGGTAGCGGCCCCGGGCGGTGGGGCGAGCGCCGGGTTGCACGCTGCTCAGGCCGCCGCACTGGTCGGGATGGTCGCCCGCTACAGCGACGGCGAGAAGTACTCCGAGCACGCCGCGACGATCACCGCGGTGCGGAACGACACCGACGAGCTCCGCGAGCTCGCACTGACGCTGGCCGAAGACGATGCCTCCGCTTTCGGAGCGGTCGGGGCGGCCTACGCGCTCCCGCGGTCCACCGACGAGCAGAAGGACATCCGGTCGCGTGCGATCGCGGCGGCCCTGATCGAGGCCGGCCGGGTGCCCGCGAGGGTGGTCGCGGTCGCCGAGCAGGTCGTCGGCCTGGCCGAGCAGTTGCTCCCGGTCGGAAACCGCAACGTCATCAGCGACATCGCTGCTGCTGCGGAAGCAGCCCGCGCCGCGGCGACCACCGCGCGCGTCAACGTGGAGGTCAACCTCAACGGGATCAGCGGCGCCGAGGAGCGCGCCGAGCTGATCGCCGCCATCGCCGAAGTCGACGACATCGCCGCGCGCGCGGACAAGGTCACCGCCGCAGTACGGGAGGTAATCGGACGATGACCGGACAACTCGTTTCCGACGAGCCGACCACGGCGGTGCTCAGCGGGACTGCGCTCGCCAAGGAGATCCGCGCCGGCGTGACAGCGGCAGCGGAAGCACTCGCGGGAGCCGGCACACCGCCGCGCTTGGCGGTGGTCGTGGCCACGGACGACGAATCCACCGCCTGGTACGTCCGCTCGATCGCGAACGCCGCGTCCAAGACCGGAATCCGGTGCGACATCGTCGATCTCGGCCCTGCGGCGACGCCCGACCAGATCCGCGGCCGGCTCACCGCGCTGAGCGCGGACACGTCGGTGCACGGGATCATGCTGCAGACCCCGCTGCCCAGCGGAGCGTCCGTCGAGGACCTGGCGGCTTCGATCGCCCCGGAGAAGGACGTGGACGGCGCCAATCCGGTGTCGCTGGGGCGGCTCAGCGCCGGCCTGCCCGCTTTCGTGCCGGCGACCGCCGCGGCGGTGATGGAACTGCTGGACCACTACGAGATTCCGCTGGCCGGGCGCCGGGCCGTCGTCGTCGGACGCTCCAACGTGGTCGGCAAACCCGCGGCCCAGCTGCTGCTGCAGCGCGATGCGACCGTGACCGTGTGCCACCGCCACACCCGTGATCTCGCCGCGCACACCCGTCCCGCCGAGATCCTCGTGGTGGCCGTCGGCCGGATCGGCTTGATCGGTGCTGAGCACGTCAACCCCGATGCCGTCGTGATCGATGTGGGAACCAACCCGACCGCTGACGGCGGTTTGGCCGGTGACGTGGACGAGCTCGAAGTGGCTGGTTCGGTGGCCGGGTTGACCCCGGTGCCCGGCGGAGTCGGGCCGGTGACGACAGCGCTGCTGCTGCGGCACGTGGTCGAATCGGCTTCGCGGAGCTCGGCATGACCGGCCCGCTGGCAACTGCCGTCGACTCGAGGGTTCCCGCAGCCGCGGTCGGGAAATTGCTGCGAATGCTCCGCGGTCCGCGCAAGCTGGTGTGCGGAATCCTCAACGTCACACCGGATTCGTTCTCCGACGGCGGCGCCTACTGGCACAGCGGCGCCGCCGTGTGGCGAGGACTCCGCTTGGTCGAAGAGGGCGCTGACATCCTCGACGTCGGCGGTGAATCCACGCGACCGGGCGCCTACCCGCCCAGCGTTGCCGAGGAGCTCGACCGCGTGGTGGGGGTCGTCGAGCAGCTGGCGCGGCGGACGGACGTTCCGCTGTCGATCGACACCTCGCGACCGGAGGTGATGCGGGAAGCCGTGGCTGCGGGCGCAACGCTGATCAACGACGTGCGCGCGCTCCGCCATCCCGGTGCGGTCGAGATGGCGGCGGATCTGGGAGTGCCGGTGTGCCTGTCGCACATGCTCCGGCCGCCGAACCTGATGCAGCGCGACCCGAGCTACGACGACGTGCTCGTCGAAGTGGCCGAGTTCCTCCGGGAGCGGATCGAGGTGTGCGTGAGCGCGGGCATCCCGCGCGAGCACATCGTGGTCGACCCGGGGTTCGGATTCGGCAAGACCCTCGAGCACAACCTCGCCTTGCTGCGGTCGCTGAGCACGTTCACCGAGCTCGACGCACCTGTGATGGCCGGCTTGTCGCGCAAGGCGATGCTCGGCCAGATCACCGGACGGCCGGTCGGGGACCGGGAGGCGGCTTCGGTCACCGCAGCCGTGCTGGCGGCGCAGCGCGGGGCGAAGGTGCTCCGGGTGCACGACGTGGCGGCCACGGCCGACGCGCTCAAGGTGCTCGACGCCGTCGAGGCCGGTGATGGGGCGGTCAGATGATCGCCCGGATCGCCTTCTCGAATCCGGTGACGTGGTCCCTGGCGATCTTCTCGGCCTTCCGGCTGTCACCGTCCGCGACCGCTCGCAGCAGGCCGACGTGCTCGTCGACGTGCCGGTCGAAATGGGTGATCCGCTCCAAGAACACGCAGAAGATCCGCGTGGCGAGGTTGTTGTAGCGAACCAGGGTGTCTTCCAGGTGGGGATTGCCCGCGGCGCGGTAGATCGAGCGGTGCACCCGCAGGTCCCACTGCATCAGCTCGTGGCGCGACTTGAGCATCGCGTCGTCGTCCTGGATGGCGTCGGCCAGCTCGGCCAGCTTGGTGCGCATGACCGCAGGCGCGTTCTCGGCGGCGCGGCGGGCGGCCAGCGGCTCGAGGTGCGTGCGGATGTCGGAGATGTAGGCGAGGTCGGTGATGTCGACACCGGTGGCGAAGGTGCCGCGGCGCGGGTAGGAGACCACCAGCCGATCCACCTCGAGGCGCTTGAGCGCCTCGCGGACGGGGGTGCGGCCGATGCCGAGGGCGTCGCTCAGGGCGAGGTCGTCGATCGGGGCCATCGGCGGGATGTCCAGCATGATCAGCTGGTCCTGGATGGCGGCGTACGCGCGCTCGGCCATCGAGGTGGGTGCTGGTTCGAGCTCGTGCGGGGCAGCGGTCACGAGAGCCATCTTAGGGGCTGAAATCCGCATGGACCTATACCACCATTTCTTAGGTGTACCTCTTGCATCAGACTGATATATTAATCCAATATCTCATGGTATCGACGCGACCAGGGAGCCGCCGATGACCATCTCCGTGTTCGACCTGTTCAAGGTCGGGATCGGGCCTTCGAGCTCGCACACGGTCGGCCCGATGCGGGCCGCTCATCTGTTCGCCACACGGCTCCGCGAGTCCGGAATGCTGGACCGGGCAACGCGCGTGCGGTGCGAACTCTTCGGATCGCTCGGTGCCACCGGGCACGGGCACGGAAGCGTCAAGGCCGTGGTGCTCGGACTGGCCGGCGAGCAACCGCACCTGGTCGACCCGGTGGCCGCCGACCCCGCGGTCCAGCGGGTGCGCGAGGAGCGCCGGATCGAGCTCGGCGGAAAGCACGAGATCGCGTTCTCCGTCGATGACGACGTGGTCCTGCACCGCCGGAAGCGGCTCGACTTCCACAGCAACGGCATGGTGTTCGCGGCCTTCGGCGCGGACGGCAGCGAGCTCGACCGGCGCGAGTACTACTCGGTCGGCGGCGGATTCGTGCTCGACGAGGACGAGACGGGACGACCGGTGCTCGTCGAGGACCAAACGCCGGTTCGGTACGCGTTCACCACCGGCGACGAGCTTCTCGCGTTGACGAAGGTGACCGGGCTGGGCATCAGCGACATCATGCTCGCCAACGAGCTGTCCTGGCGGTCGGAGGAGGAGATCCGCGCCGGACTCCTGCACATCTGGTCGGTGATGCGCGAGTGCGTGGACCGCGGCACGCACACCGAGGGGACGCTGCCCGGCGGGCTCAAGGTCCGCCGTCGCGCTGCGAAGCTGCTGGCGCAGCTGGAGGTCAACGGGAACGAAGCAGACCCGCTGCACGCGATGGAGTGGGTCATGCTGTTCGCGCTCGCGGTGAACGAGGAGAACGCGGCGGGCGGCCGCGTGGTCACCGCCCCGACCAACGGAGCGGCCGGGATCGTGCCGGCAGTGCTGCACTACGGCCAGAAGTTCCTGCCCGAGTTCGACGACGACGACGTCGTGCGGTTCTTGCTGACCGCAGGGGCCATCGGCGTGCTGTTCAAGGAGAACGCGTCCATCTCCGGCGCTGAGGTCGGTTGCCAGGGGGAGGTCGGTTCGGCGTGCTCGATGGCCGCCGCCGGGCTCGCCGAGATCATCGGCGGTACCCCGGAGCAGGTGGAGAACGCCGCCGAAATCGGCATCGAGCACAACCTGGGACTGACCTGCGACCCGGTCGGCGGGCTGGTGCAGATCCCCTGCATCGAGCGGAACGCGGTCGCATCGGTCAAAGCGATCACCGCGGCCCGGATGGCGGTGCGCGGCGATGGCGCGCACCACGTGTCGCTGGACAAGGCGATCAAGACGATGCGCGAGACCGGCGCGGACATGAAGGACAAGTACAAGGAGACCGCCCGCGGCGGGCTGGCTCTCAACATCGTGGAGTGCTGAGGAGATCCGCATGAGTCACACCTTCACCCTCACCTTGAGCTGCCCGAACCGCACGGGCATCGTCCGCGCCGTCAGCGGCTACCTGTTCGAGCGCGGTTGCGACATCGGTGAGCACCAGCAGTTCGACGACGCCGTGCGCGACCGGCTGTTCATGCGCACCCAGGTCACGGCGCCGGAGGGCGTCGACCTGGAGGAGATGTCGCGCGAGTTCGCGCCGGTGGCCGCCGAGTTCCAGATGACCTACGAGTTCAGCGCCAACGCGAACGCCCGGATCCTGGTCATGGTCTCGAAGCTCGGCCACTGCCTGAACGACCTGATCTTCCGCTGGCGGGCCGGGAGCCTCGGCGCCGACATCGTCGCGGTGGTGTCCAACCACGAGGACCTGCGCCCGATGGCGGATGCCGCCGGCTTGCCCTTCGTGCACGTCCCGGTCACCCCGGAGACGAAGGAAGCCGCGGAGGCGCGCCTGCTGCAGCTGGTGGACGAGTACGACGCCGAACTGGTGGTGCTGGCGCGGTACATGCAGATCCTCTCCGACGAGACGAGCAAGGCCCTGCACGGCCGCGCCATCAACATCCACCACTCCTTCCTGCCGGGCTTCAAGGGCGCCAAGCCCTACCACCAGGCGTACGACCGCGGCGTGAAGCTGGTCGGTGCCACCGCGCACTACGTCACCTCCGACCTGGACGAGGGGCCGATCATCGAGCAGGAGGTCATCCGGATCGACCACACCTACGACCCCCGTGCGCTGCAAACCGTGGGACGTGACGCCGAAGCGCTAGCGCTGTCCCGCGCGGTGCGCTGGCACTGCGAGCGCCGGGTGCTGCTCAACGGCCACAGCACTGTCGTCTTCCCATGACCGCTGTGACGCCGGGTCGTTGACCGGCGCAACTGAAGATGCCGCGTCGGCACCGGATTGTGCCTCGTGCACGAGTTTTTTTCGCGCTACCAACCGATTTCGACCCGCTGAGCTCGCACGGAGCGAGAGCGCGTCGGCCGCGTCCGAGCCGGCGCGCGTTCACGCCAGTCGGCTCTCTTGAACGAGATGTGTTGTCCCACCACGAGAATGAGGTTGCCATGACGACGACCGGACCGACCGAGACCGGGTTGACCGAGAGCCTGCTGCCCACCCTGTCCGGCCAGTACTACACCGATCCGGCGATCTTCTCGCTGGAGCAGTCCCGGATCTTCGAGAAGCAGTGGTTCTGCGCGGTCCGCAGCGGCGACCTGGTCGAGCCGGGTGCGTTCCAGACCGTGCAGATCGGGCGGGAGAGCGTGCTCATCGCCCGCGACCGGCGCGGCGGGCTCAACGCGTTCCTGAACGTGTGCCGGCACCGCGGGGCGCGGTTGTGCACCGAGGAGCAGGGGCAGGTGAAGCGTTCCTTCCAATGTCCCTACCACGCCTGGACGTACGGGCTGGACGGAACCTTGGTGGCAGCGCCGAACCTCACCAGCATGCCGGACGTGGACCGCACCGAGTTCGGGCTGACGCGGCTGCACCTGCGCGAGTGGCTCGGCTACGCCTGGGTGTGCCTGGCCGAGGAGCCGCCGTCCTTCGAGGACACCGTGATCGCCGACGTGGGTGAACGGCTCGGCGACGCCGGGGAGATCGACGCCTACGACATCGCAGCGCTGAGCCTGGGCAAGCGGATCCACTACGACGTCAAGGCGAACTGGAAGCAGATCATCGAGAACTTCATGGAGTGCTACCACTGCGCGACGATCCACCCGGAGCTCACCGAGGTGCTCCCCGAGTTCGCCGACGGCTTCGCGGCCCAGTACTACGTCGGGCACGGCGCGGAATTCGGTTCGGACGTCGAAGGGTTCACGGTGGACGGCAGCGAGGGGCTCGAGCGGCTGCCCGGGGTCGGCGAGCACCAGGACCGCCGCTACTACGCGATCACCGTCAAACCGCAGGTGTTCATCAACCTGGTGCCGGACCACGTGATCCTGCACCGGATGTTCCCGGTGGCACCGGACCGCACGCTGATCGAGTGCGACTGGCTCTACCTGCCCGAGGTCGTCGAATCGGGTCGCGACTTGTCGCGCTCGGTGGAGCTGTTCGACCGGGTCAACCGGCAGGATTTCGACGCGTGCGAACGCTGCCAGCTGTCGATGGACTCGAGCGCCTACGCCCAGGGCGGCGTGTTCGTGCCCAGCGAGCACCACATCGCGGCCTTCCACGAGTGGGTCCAGGACCAGATCGGCGAGACCAAGGCGTAATTGCAATGAGGTTTTTCCATCCTCGTTCTGCGTGGCGGTGCGGGTAGCGGAACCTCAGCGCCCGCCTGGTCTGCGGGTGCCCGACTTTATGTATGCCTCGCCACGCGGTGCCGGTTGCGCTTCGCGGTCGCAGTCCGGGCAGGATGAAAAAGGCTCAATGTGAGTGAAGTCCACTGCGAATCCCCGTCATGGCGGTGTCATGTCGGGGATTCGCAGTGGAATTCAGACGCAGCGCCGAGAGCGTTGTTGCTGGCCACGTTATTGACGAGGTGGGCGGTCGAATCATCAGGTAGCCTGGTGTCGTGCTCGGGCAGAAGCGATTTCTCGACCCCCGGCCGGGACACGGCCGCGGGGTCTTCTGCGTGCGCCGATAGCACTCCAGGTCTCCGCAGGCACGGCCGGGGGAAGTTCGCATCCTTCGCCGGCCCGCAACCGTTTCGGAGACCTTCCCATGTCGCATGCCGACTTCCTGACCCCTGACCAGCTTTCCCGCGCGCTGAACATGCGCGACCTCACCGATCCCGCTCAGGGCGGACACGCCGTTCAAGCCCTTCTCGGCGCTGTGGTGAGCGCGTTGCAGACGGAGTGGGGCAGCACGGTCCGCTACGTGCGCAACTCACCGATCGTGCCGGTGCGGGAGAACTACGACCGCCTCGGCTACGACGCCGGTGACGTCACCCGCGCCCGCCGATATACCCGCTACATCAGCCCGACCGTGATGCTGCGCCGCCACACGAGCGCAGAGCTGCCGGTCGCGCTCGAAGACTACGCAGGCCGGACCGGAGTCGATGAGCTGATCGTGGCTCCTGGTCTCGTCTACCGCCGCGACGTGGTCGACCGCAGCCACGTCGGCGAGCCGCACCAGGTGGATCTCTGGCGTCGTCCTGCGGGCCGTCGACCGCACGGTCATCTCGGACCAGGCCAACGTGATCCGCAACAGGATCTACCGCGCCGTGCACGAGGGGCCGGTGATGGAGGTGATCTGAGCGCCGCGGGAGAGACGAAGCGCAACAGCTGACGAGGTGCCTCGCGTGGAACGAGGCACCTCGTCGCGGACGTCGGTCGCTAGCTCCTCCCGGATTTTTCGGTCTGATCCTCCACTGCCGCGGGGGATCCGGGGAGCGGTTCGTTGGCGGATTCCTTGGTGAACCACATCGAGATCGCGCCGATGGCACCGGCGCCCATGAGGTACCAGGCCGGCCACATGACGTCGCCGGTGGTGGCGATCAGCGCGGTCATGACCGAGGCGACGGTCCCGCCGAACAGGGACACCGAGGTGTTGAAGGAGATGGACAGCGCGCCCTGGCGGACACCGGTCGGGAACAGGGCCGGCAGCGTCGAAGGCATGGTGGCGCTGAACACCACCAGCATCAGGCCCATGATCAGGAGTCCGGTGAAGACAGTTCCGGTCGTGTTGTGCTGGATGAGCAGCACGGACGGGACCGAGAGCACCACCAGGGCGATGCATCCGCTGAGGATCACGGGTTTGCGGCCGACGCGGTCCGAGTACCGCCCGATGGAGGTGATGACCACCAGCATGATCACCATGACAGCGATCTGCAGCAGGTAGGACTCGGTTTCACCGATGCTCGGCGGCAATACGTCGGAGAGGTAGGTCGGCATGTAGGAGGTGAGCATGTAGTTGGTCACGTTGAACACCAGCACCAGGCCACCGCACTTCAGCATGGCCGGCCAGTGCTGCACGAAGATCGTCCGGATCGCCTTCTTGGCGTGCTGCTCCTTCTGATCGGCATCTTCGACGAGTTTCGCGAACGCGGGGGTCTCCTCCAGCTTCATGCGCAGGTACAGGCCCACGATTCCCAGCGGCCCGGAGACCAGGAACGGGATCCGCCACCCCCACGACAGCAGATCGTCGTGGGACAGCGCCGCGCTGAGGACCATGACGACGAGCGCGCCCAGGATGTAGCCGACCAGGGTGCCGAACTCCAGCCAGCTGCCCAGGAAACCACGGCGCCTGTCGGGTGCGTATTCGGCGATGAACGTCATCGCGCCGCCGTACTCGCCGCCGGTGGAGAAGCCCTGGACGAGCCGGGCGAGCAGCAGCAGCATCGGCGCGGCGACGCCGATCGTGGCGTAGCTGGGGATGATCCCGATGCAGAAGGTGCCGACCGCCATCAGGATCATCGTCGTGGCGAGCACGCGGGTGCGTCCGATCCGATCGCCGAGCGGGCCGAAGAACATCCCGCCCAGCGGCCGCACGAGGAAGGCCGCTGCGAAGGTGCCGAAGGTGGCCAGCAGCTGCGCGGTCGGGCTGGATTCCGGGTAGAAGACCTTGCCGATGGTGGTCGCCATGTAGGCGAAGACCCCGAAGTCGAACCACTCGGTGACGTTGCCGACCGCTGCTGCGGTGACCGCGCGTTTGACCAGTGCCGGGGCGACCACTGTGGAGGATTGCGGGGTGCGTTTTTCCGTTGGAACGTCCGCTGACATGGTGTTCGGCACCTGGCGCGGTGCCGCCTCCTTTCAACGATGGGTTCCTGATGGGCGATTTGGGCCGATCAGGCGAAAATTGCGTTGGAAATGGGAGAGGAGCGGATTGCGGGTGAGAGGGGCTGATGTTGCGCGATGTGCCTTCAGCTCGTTTTCGGCCGCGACGCAGCCGCTTCGCCGGCACTGGCTGTGCTGACGTGGCTCGTGAGTGAAGTTTCATTCGTTGCGCAATGGGCAACTTATCTCGCTGAATGCAACAGCTTTGCCTCGTGCGAAGGTCTTGTCAAGGGCGTCGGTGGCGCTCGGCGCACTCAGATCGTTGAACGTGAGCGTCCTGACCTGCGAAAACGCGGATCATGCGTGACAGCAGATTGATATATCAACCCGCGATCAGCGGTTCGAGATGTGGCACCAAGGGGTTGACGGTGACCCGGTGATTCCGCACGATGTGTGAACCCGGAGGCCGCTCGCGGTCACCTGCACGGGAATAAGCGCGGTTCCGCTGGAAAGCGGGCGCACCGCATTGGACATTCTGGTCACCGGTGTTCGTTCTGGACGTTCCGGCTCCTGGAGGCGAATTGCTCGCATTGATCGACAATGGGCGCAGTGCGCCGATCTTCCCCGCAATCCTGCGCGCTTTCAGCTGCGACCGAGGTGCCCGCGATGATGCGTTGTGAACCGGCGTTCAGGCCGCAGGGTCGTGTTGCGGGGTGCCGGTGTTGATCGCGATGATCTTGGGCTCGGTCAGTTGCTGCACCGCTGACTCGACGCCTTCTCTGCCGATGCCGGAGCGCTTGAAGCCGCCGAAGGGCATGGCGTCGATGCGGAAGTCAGATGTGGAGTTGATCAGCACCGCGCCGACGGTCAGGGCATTGGCGATCGTCATCGCTCGATCGATGTCCTGGGTGAAGACTCCTGCTTGCAGGCCGGTGTTCACAGCGTTCGCCGCGTCGATGGCGGCGGTCGTGTCGGTGAACGGGTCGAGCAGCACGACGGGACCGAAGACCTCGTCGGTCCGGACCCGCGCTTCGGAGGGTGCGCTGGTGAGCACGGCGGGCCGCACGAAGGTACCCCGCCGCTGACCGCCGGTGTGCAGCGTTGCGCCGCCGGTGACCGCTTCGTCGATCCAGCGCACCACGCGCTCGGCCGCGTCGGCGTCGATCATCGGTCCGACGTCGGTCGCGGGGTCGCGCTTGCTGCCGACCACCAGGTCCCGCGCCGCGCTGACGACGCGTTCGAGCACCGCGCGATAGCGGGAAGCGTGCACGAGAACCCGCTGGACCGACAGGCAGTTCTGGCCGGCGACGCCGAAAGCGCCGTCCACGACGGCGGTCGCGACCCGGTCGGGATCGGCGTCGGAGCAGACGATCAGCGCGTTGTTGCCGCCGAGCTCCATCAGGAGCTTGCGCGCCGGACCGGCCTGCGCGATGCGGTCGGCGGTGCGGGGACCACCGGTGAAGGACACCACGTCGATGCGCGGGTGGCGGACGAGCGCCTGCCCGGACGTGCGGCCCGGAACAGCGGCGATGCGGTCGCCGGGAACACCGTTGCGCAGCAGGAGTTCGACGAGCGCGAGCGCGCTCAGCGGTGTTTGCTCGGCGGGTTTGAGGACCACGGCGTTGTCCGCGACGAGGGCGGGGCCGAGCTTGTGGGCGACCAGGTTGAGCGGGTCGTTGAACGGGGTGATCGCGGCGACGATGCCGAGCGGTTCGCGGGTGTGCCAACCGGTCCAGCCCAGGCCGCGCGGGGTGTTGTCGAAAGGCACTGTTCGACCGCTGAGGCTCGCGGCGGCGTGGGCTGCCAGCTCCAAGGTCTCGACGGCGCGGGACACCTCCGCGCGGGCTTCGGAGACCGTTTTGCACCCCTCCGCGGCGATGATCGCGGTGAACCTGTCCACCGACCTCGACAGCTCGTCAGCGGTGCTTTCGAGCGCTCGGCGGCGTTGCCAGAGCGGCCAGCAGCCGGGGCGCCAGTGCTCGGCCAGGTGCGCGACGGCGCGGTCGACCTCCGCGTCGGTGGTGTCCGCGACGGACCCGACGGTCGAACCGTCCTCGGGGTCGCGCACCGGCATCCGGCGGTCGCCGTCCTGCCAGCTGCCCGCCCAGAAGCCTCCGGCCGGTGGTGTCCACACCTGGTCTTCGAGGGGTGCCGGTGCGCTGGTGGTCATCGGGACTCCTCGGTCGCCAGCGTGATCCGCGCTTCGTTCCAGTGGTGGCAACGCACCTGGTGCCCCGGCGCGATCTCCTGCGGTTGGGGGACTTCCGAGCGGCACCGCTCGGTCGCCAGCGGACATCGCGGGTGGAAGCGGCACCCCGACGGCGGATGGATCGGCGACGGCGGCTCGCCGGTCGCGGTCACCTCCGGCGGGGCTTGCGCGCAGGCCCCCGCGGAGGCCAGCAAGGTCAACGTGTACGGGTGGCAGGACCGCTCGAAAAGCACGTCCCGGTCGGCGATTTCGACGATCTGGCCGAGGTACATCACCGCGATGCGGTCGCCGATGAACCGCACCACGCGCAGGTCGTGCGAGATCATCACCATCGTCAGCTGGTGGTCGCGGCGCAGCCGGTGCAGCAGGTTCAGGATCCGCGCCTGCACCGAGGCGTCGAGCGCTGAGGTCGGCTCGTCGCAGATCAGCAGCTTCGGTCGCAGCAGCAAAGCGCGGGCGATCACCACGCGCTGCAGCTGCCCACCGGAGCATTCGGCCGGATAGCGGTCCAGGTAGCCCTGGTCCAGGCCGACCTCGGCCAGCGCCTCGGAGGCCGCCCGCACCCGCTGGTGCTTCCTGCCGATCCCGTGCTGCGCGAAGACGCTGCAGAGGCTTTCGCCGATGGTCATCCGCGGATCCATGGCGGCGTGCGGGTCCTGGAAGACCAGTTGCGCGGTGCGGGTCAGCCGCTTGCGCTCCGCCCCGCTCAGGTGGCCGACGTCCACGCCGTCGACGGCGACCCGACCGGACGTGGTGGGCGTCAGACCGAGGACGACCCGGGCGAGGGTGCTCTTGCCGGAGCCGGATTCGCCGACCAGTCCCAGCACTTCCCCGTGGCGGACCCGGAGCGTGACGCCGTCGATGGAGTGCACCCGCTCGCGAGGCCGAAAACCGCGCCGCGGCAACGGGAAGTGCTTGACGGCGTCGTCCAGGACGATGGCATCGCGGTCCTCAGCGCTCATAGCGGTTCCTTCGTCTGCTGCAGCGGAATCCAGCACCGGCTGGTGTGCCCGGGCGTGCCCGAATCGACGAGCGCCGGTTCGGCGTGCGCGCACTGGTGCTCGATGTGCGCGGACTGCGCGGTCGCGCACCGGTCCCGGAACCGGCAGCCGACCGTGATCTCCCGCGCCGAACCGGCCTGGCCCGGGATGGCGTAGAGCTCGCCCTGCGCGTTCTGCCGCAGCAGGGAGCACTCGATGAGCGCGCGGGTGTAGGGGTGTTCCGGTGCGGTGAGGATTTCCTCGGCCGGGCCCTGTTCCACGATGCGCCCGGCGTACATGACCGCGATCCGGTCGGCGATCGCGGACACCACGTTGAGGTCGTGCGAGATGAACAGCACCGACATGCCCAGCTCGCGCTTCTTCGCCGCGATGAGCCGGAGGATCTGGGCCTCGACGGTGGCGTCCAGGGCGGTGGTCGGTTCGTCGGCGATGAGCAGGCTCGGTTGCCCGGCCAGCGCCACCGCGATCATGACGCGCTGCGCGATGCCGCCGGAGAGCTGGTGCGCGTAGGAGCGGGCGCGCCGCTCGGGTTCGGGGATCCCGACGTCCCGGAGCAGTTCGACAGTCGTCCGCCGCGCCGCGGACCGGCTCATGCCGCGGAACCGGCGCAGCGGTTCGGCGATCTGCGCACCCGCGGTGCAGGTGGGGTCGAGCATCCGCTTGGGCTGCTGGAACAGGACACCGACCTGCCCGCCCCGGATCGAGTTCATCTCCTTGTCCGTCGCGCGCAGCAGGTCGTGGCCGCCGAGCACCATCTCGTCGGCGCCGGCGGTCAGCGGTGCGGGGAGCAGGCGGATGAGCGACATCGCCGTCATGCTCTTGCCGGAGCCCGACTCGCCGACGACGGCCAGGACCTCGCCCTCGCCGATGCGCAGCGAAACGCCGTCGAGGATCGGTGGGCCGGTGGGCGAACCGACCGAGAGGTTGGTGACGGTCAGCAGATCGGTCATGTCCGCCTCCCCGGTCCGGGCGGCACCTCGGAGTCGGTGTGGTGCCGCAGGGTGATCATCGCTTCCCCGAAGTGCCGGTCCAGGGCCTCCAGCACGGCCGGGCGATCGCCGGCGCTGATCAGCTTGAGCAGCTCCCGGTGTTCGTCGACGAGGTCGGTGCGCCCCTTGTAGGTGCCCAGCATCAGGTTGAGGCCGAGCCGGGTCTGGTCCGCCAGCGAGCCGTACATCAGCGAGAGGCGTTCGCTGCGCGCGGCGTTGACGATGTGCTGGTGGAAGCGCAGGTCGGCGGCCGAGACCTGGTGCCAGTCCTCGTTCTCCACGGCCTGCGCCAGCTGCTCCACCGCCTGCTCCAGGTTCGCGATCAGCGCTGCCGGGGCGCCGTGCGAGGTCAGCCGCTGCAGCGCGGCGCGTTCGAGGGCGGCGCGGGCGAAGTACAGGTCGTCCAGGTCGTCGGCGGTCAGCACCCGCACGGCGATGCCCTTGTGCGGGGTGCTGATCAGCAGACCTTCCTGCACCAGTCGTTGCAGCCCCTCGCGCACGGGCCCGCGGCTGGTGGCGAAGCGCGCGGCCAGCTCGCCCTCGTTCAGCTGGGTACCGGGCGGGTAGGCGCCCGCGATGATCCGTTCGCGGATCTGCGACGTGACGACGGCGGCCAGCGTGCGCTTCGGGACACGCGGCTCGGGCTTGCGTTTCGGCGAGCTCACGGCTGCTCCTCGATCCAGATGCATCGGCTCAACCCCGGCTGCTCCGCCGGGCGTTGATTCCCTGACCTATCAGTGTGATGCTCAGCGCGGTCGCGAAAATGGCCAAACCGGGGTAGATCACCAGCCACGACGCGCGGGTCAGGTAGGGCTGCCCGTCGGCGAGCATGGAGCCCCAGTCGGCATCCGGGGGTTGCACGCCGAGACCGAGGAAGGACAGCGCGCCGACGGTGATCAGCTTGTGCCCGAAGCGGGTCGCGGCGTGGGCGAGCAGCGGGCCGAGCACGTTCGGCAGCACGTGGCGGAACACGATGAACGACTTCGAGCAGCCGAGCGCTCTCGCGGCCTCGACGAAGTCCCGCGCGGACACCTCCAGGGCCAGCCCGCGGGCGAGCCGGGCGAACGGGGTCCACCCGCTGATCACCAGCGCCAGCACCAGGGTCAGGTAGTTCGCCCCCAGCACGGACACCAGGAACATCGCGACGATGATCTCGGGGAAGGCCAGCAGCACGTCGCTGAGGCGCATCACGAACTCGTCCAGCGCGCCACCGCGCCGCGCGCACACGATGCCGATCAACGTGCCGGACAACGCGGAGATGGCCAGCGTGATCGCCGCGATCGACACCGAGAAGCGACCGCCGTCCATCAGCCTGCTCAGCACGTCGCGGCCGAGCTGGTCGGTGCCGAGCAGGTGCTCGCCACCGGGTGGCGCCAGCCGGGCCGCCAGGTCCTGCGCGGTCGGGTCGTGCGGTGCGATCCACGGGGTCAGGGCCAGCACCAGCAGCACGGCGGCGAACACCGCGACGCCGACGCGGAGGCTCACCGGCCAGGTCCGGACGTTCGCCCAACCGCGCCTGCGGGTGAGCCGCGGGGACGAGGTTTCGGTGCGTTGCGCTTCGGGTGCGCGCAGGTGGTCGTCAAGCAGAGACATGGGCTGTCCTCACCGTCGGATTGATGCACGCGTACACCAGGTCGGTCAGCGTCGTGATGAGCACCGCCAGCCCGACCAGGCTCACGATGCCGGCCTGCAGCGCGGGGACGTCGTTGTTCACCACCGACTCGTAGAGCAACCGCCCCATGCCCGGGATGGAGAAGATCACCTCGACCACCACGGATCCGCCCAGCAGCCCGGCCAGCCACACCGAGAAGAGCGTGATCACCGGCAGCAGCGAGTTGCGCACGCCGTGCCGGAGCATCGTCGTGCCGAACGCCAGCCCGCGGGCCCGGGCCGCGGTGATGTGCGGGGATTCGAGCACCTCGATCATCGATGCCCGGGCCACCTGCGTGAAGTAGCTCATCGGCCGGAGGGCGAGGGTGATGCAGGGCAGCACCATCGACTGCGGGCCCTGCCACCCCGCGGAGGGCAGCAGCCCGAACTGCATCGCCAGGACCAGGATCAGCACCGGTGCCAGCCAGTACTCGGGGATGGCCACGAAGCCCTGCGTCACCGTGGTGATCGCGGTGTCGGTCGGCTTGCCGCGCTTGACCGCGGCGAGCGCCCCGAGCGGCAGCGCGACCAGCAGGGCCAGCAGCAGCGACGCGACGGCCAGCACCGCGGTCACCGCGAGTCCGTGCCCGATCATCTCGATGACGGGGGAGCGGCTGGTGTAGGACAGGCCGAGATCGCCGCGCAGCGCGCTGCTGAGCCAATCCCAGTACTGCACGAGCAGTGGCCGGTCCAGGCCGTACTGGTGGCGCAGGTTCTCCAGCGCGGCCGGGTCGACGTCGAGGTCGCCGACCCGGGCCCGCAGGATCTTCCGCACCGGATCCCCCGGTGTGAGGTACGGGATCAGGAAGACCGCGAACGAGACGATCACGAGCGTGCTCATCAGCACGATGAGCCGTTTGACGACGTAGAACACGGCACGCCCCCTTTCCGCTGCTGGTAGGGGAGTTCAGCTGACGCGGTCGAGGAACTTGAAGAGCACACCTGCCGGGGGGAGGAACCACGGCGGGCCGAAATGTCCTGGCATGGCGCGGAACTTCAGGTCGCGCCACGGGTTGGCGGCCGGTTCGCCGGCGAGGACCTGGGCGAGCACCTTGCCCATGTGGGTGGCCATCTGCACGCCGTGGCCGCTGTAGCCGACCGAGTAGAACACCCCGTCGCGCTCCCCGGCGTGCACCATCTGGTCGAGGGACATGTCGACCAGCCCGCCCCAGCAGTAGTCGATGCGGGTACCGGCCAGCTGCGGGAAGACCTCGCGCATCGCGCGCTGCAGGATCCGCCCGCTCTTGCGGTCGGAGTCCTGGTTCGACAGGGCGAAGCGGGCTCGTCCGCCGAACAGCAACCGGTTGTCCGGGGTGATCCGGAAGTAGTACGTCAGGTGCTTGCTGTCGGAGGCGACCCGCCGGTTCGGCAGCAGCTCGTCGACCACCGCCGGGGAGAGCGGTTCGGTGACGACGATGAAGCTGCCGATCGGCACGATCCGCCGCTGCAGCCACGGGGTCAGGTTCCCGGTGTAACCGCTGGTCCCGACGACGACCTGATCGGCGCGGACCGTGCCGAGCTCGGTGCGCACGTCGTGGGCGTGCTCACCGCGCCGGACCAGCTCGACGACGCGGCATTCCTCGTGGATCGACACGCCGTTCGCCGCCGCCGAGCCGGCCAGCCCGGCCGTCAAGCGGCCGACGTGCACGGCCGCGCCGAGCGGATCGACCATGCCGCCGTGGTAGTACGGGCTGCCGATCTCGTCCCGGAGCCGGGACGGCGGCACGAGCCGCACGTCCTGCCCGGCCATGGTCCGCATCAGCTCGGCGGATTCCTCGAAAGCCCGGTAGTGCGACGGTTTCGCGGCCAGCGTCAGCTTCCCGGTGCGCTCGAAGGAGCAGTCGATCCCCTCGGTCCGAACCAGTTCTTCCAGCGTGTCGATCGCGTCGTTGTAGGCGCGGAACATCGCCGTCGCCGGTCGCTCGCCGTATCGCTGGACGCCGGTGGCGAACGAGATGGCCAGCCCGGTGGTGGCCATCCCGCCGTTGCGCCCGGAGGCACCCCAACCGACGGTGTGCGCGTCCAGCAGCGCGACCTGCGCACCGCGGCGAGCCAGGTGCACGGCGGTCGACAGACCGGTGAGCCCGGCACCCACCACGACCACGTCCGCCCGCGCCGGGAGTTCGTTGCGCCGGAAGTCACCAGCGGGTTTCGCGGTGTCCAACCAGTACGACAGCAGCTTCACGAGGTCCTCCGATGTCCTGGTTCACAGACCGAGCAGCGGCGGCACGCCGGCCAGGTCGGTGGTCTCGGCGTACTCGTAGAACGGAACCGACGGGTCGTAGCCGCGGTTGACGTACACCTTGTGCCGGATGCGCAGCTCGTGCGCCGGGATCACGTCGTACCAGATGTGCGAGGAGACGTGCAGGATCTCGTCCCGCTCCGCGCCGAGCTGGTCGAGCATGTACTCGAACGCCCGGTAGCGCGGCTTGTACGCGCCGGCCTGCTCCGCGGTGAACACCCGGTGGAAGTCCACCCCGAGCTGCTCGACGTTGTTGCGGAACATCGCATCCGCGGCGTTGGAGAGGATGACCAGCGGGTAGGCCGCGGCCAGTTTGCCGAGCGCTTCCGGCACTTCGGGATGCGGTCCCCACGAGCCGACCGCCTCGACGATGGTGTCGGCGTCGCCGGCGCGGTACTGGATCCGCCACCGGTTGCAGGCCCGCTGCCAGGAGTCGCGGAGGACCTGCTGGTAGGGCTTGTACTCGCCGATGACCTCGTCGATGCGGTAGGCGCGGAAGTCCTTGATGAACGTCGGGGTGTCCTCCGGCGCGATGCGGTCCGCGATGAGGGGGAGCACCGTCTCGGTCATCTGGAAGTTGGTGAGGGTTCCGTAGCAGTCGAAGGTGATGTACTTGGGGGTGTAGCCGAGCAGGTCCATGCGGAGCCTTCCCTTCGGTGCTTACTGGTTCGCCACGGTGAGCGAGTTGGTCACCGCGTACCTGGCCATCGGGTCGTCGACGAATCCGCGCACGGAGTTGCGGTGCGCGGCGAAGGTCTGCTCGTGCACCACGAAGGCGGTGACGGCGTTGTCCTCGAGCTGTCGCGCGATGTCGGCGTAGACGGCGTTGCGCTCGTCGGGCGTGGCCATCGCGTTCGCGGAGTCGAGCGCGGCGTCCACGGCCGGGTCGCAGAACTTGCTGATGTTGAACCCGCCGTTGCAGCTGTAATCGGCGGTCAGGTAGCCGATCGGATCGGCGATGTCGGTGAGGTGGTTGCGGGACAGCAGCGCCAGGTCGTAGTTGCCGTCCAGCAGCGTGGGTTCGATCGCGGAGTAGTCGCTCATCCGCACCTCGACGGTGATCCCGATCGCGGCCAGGTTGGCTTGGACAACTGCGGCCAGGTCGCCGAACTCCGGCCGTTCGGCGTAGGCGAGCAGGGTCAGCTTGAGCTGCCCCGGGGCGTATCCGGCGTCGGCGAGCAGCTTCTTGGCCTTCGCGACGTCCTGCGCCGGCGGCTTGGCGCCTCGCGGTGCCCACGCTTCGTCGGGGGAGAACGGTCCCACAGCCGGTTTCGCGCCGTTGTCGTAGACGCTCGTGGCGATGGCCCCGAGGTCGAGCGCGGCCTGAACGGCCTTGCGCAGCTCGGGTTTGTCGAACGGGGCGCGGGAGTTGTTGAAGTACAGGCCGGTGGTGCGAGGGGTGAACGCCTCGGTCACGGCGAGCTCGCTGTTGCTGCGCAGCTCGGCCAGCTTGGTGGCGGGGATGCCGAGCGCGATCTGGGATTCACCGGTCTGCAGCTGGGTGGCTCGGGTGGTGCCTTCCGGGGTGAACCGAGCCTCCACATGGGACACTGCAGCAGGGGGACCCCAGTAGTTCGCGTTGCGCTCCAACGTCATCGATTGGCTCGGTGCCTCGGAAACCGGGGTGTACGGGCCGGTGCAGTGGCGAACGGGGTCGATGCCGGAGTCGGTGTAGGCCGCGGGGGCGAGGATCCCGGTGTTCGCGCTCGCCAGCCGGAAGGGCAGCAGCGCGCTCGGTTTTCCGGTGGTGATCCGCACGGTCGACGGGTCGAGGGCGTCCACGCCCGCGATCACCTTCGGCGTGAACGCGCGCGGCGGTGCCTCGGCCTTGAGCAGTCGCCGCAGCGAATCCGCCACCGCGGCCGCGGTCAGGTCGGTGCCGTCCTGGAACTTGACGTTCTCGCGGAGCTTGAAGTCCCAGGACGTCGGGCTGCTCTGCTGCCAGGACGTGGCCAGCATCGGTTTGAGCTCGCTCGCTCCGGCGTCGTAGGTGAGCAGCGTTTCCAGGCAGCCGACCTGGCTGAGCACCAGGGCGTCGTCGGTTTCCAGGGCGTAGTGGGACTTGGGGGTGAACTGGAGGTTGATCACCAATCCGCCGTCGGCGCCGCCGGGGGAGCCGTTCTCGAAGGTGCCGCAGCCGGCCAGCGCCAGTGCGGTCGCCGCGGTGAGGGCGGCGTAGCGGACGAGTCGTGAGCTTCTCATGGGAACCACCTGGGGAGGGGGACAGCCGCCGGTAGATCACGACCGCCAGGCGTGTGCGTCGATCTCGTGGTCGGTTCCGGGCGACGGGCGCCTCGTCGACTTCTCGTCTCCCGCTCCGCTGCTCGCCGGAAGTCCTGGCCATCGGCGAGGACGGGGCAATCGCGGCGCACTACTGGCAGCTGCTGCAACGGTGCGGACGCCGACCGCTGGGGAGAGCGGCCGACCGAGGTGAGCCGGATGATCGGCTCGGCAAGGATGCGGGCAATCATGTGGCAGCGATCAGGCGTTGTCAACAATTCCTTCTGCTGAGCGGATCGTTGACCGGTCACCTCTCGCCGGGATGCGTCTGAACGGGCGAAAAAGCTTTGCGCACCAGGAGTTTCGCGAGGAGTGTCGGTAATCCGCCGGGCCCGCTCGCGGTCTGGGCCACTTTGTTAACAACCTGGGTCGGACGTCTTGCGGAGCTCGTTCAGCGGTTGACGGTCCGGGCCGAGCATTTGTAACGTCTCACGTGAAACATCACGCGCTGAACATCTCGCGCGCTCCCACCACAGACGGGAATTCGGTCTCGATGAGCAGCGAAAACTCGACCAGTGCGGCCGGAGCTCGGGCAGTCGGCCACGAGCACGAACACGACGACCACGGCGCGCACCACGGACACGGACACGGACATGGGCACGGCCACGGTCATGGGCACGGCGACGAGCACGGCTTCCTGGCGAAGCTGAAGCACGTCGTGGTGCCGCATTCGCACGACGCCAACGAAGCCATCCAGTCGGCCGAGGAGACCAGCGGTCAGGGGATCCGGGCGGCCTGGATCGGCCTCGCCGGGATGATGGCGACCGCGATCCTGCAGATGGCGATCGTGGCGATCTCCGGATCGATCGCGCTGCTCGCCGACACCCTGCACAACCTCGGGCACGCGGTGACGACGATCCCGCTGGTCATCGCCTTCCGGCTCGGCAGGCGCGCGGCCACGAAGCGCTACAACTACGGCTACCGCCGGGCCGAGGACCTGGCCGGCGTGCTGATCTCCCTGGTGATCGCGGCCTCCGTGGTGCTGATCATCTGGGAGTCGGTGGACGCCCTGATCAACCCGCGCCCGCTGACCAACCTGTGGTGGGTCTTCGCCGCGGGTTTCGTCGGCGCCGCGGGCAACGAGATCGTGGCGATCTACCGGATCCGCACCGGCCGCAAGATCGGCTCGGCGGCGCTGATCGCCGAAGGGCAGCACGCCCGCGCCGACGGGCTCACCTCGATCGCCGTGGTGCTCGGCGTGGTCGGGGTGTGGCTCGGCTTCGAGCGCGCGGACGCCATCATCGGCCTGATCATCGCGCTGGTGATCGCGGGCATCCTGATCAGCACCATGCGCACCGTGTTCCGCCGGCTGATGGACGGCGTCGAACCCGGCGTCATCGATTCGATGACCCGCACGACCTCCGCCGTCGACGGCGTGGTGGCGGTGGACCGGGTCCGCGCCCGCTGGAACGGCCACCGCATGGAGGCCGACGCGGACGTCGCGGTGCCGGGTGATCTGACCGTCCTGGAAGGACACCGGATCGCCGACCGCGTCGAACACGAACTGCTGCACGCGACACCGCACCTCGAATCGGTCGTCGTGCACCTGCACCCGATCGTCGACGGAGCAAGACCAGCAGATCTGCACGAACTCGCCGGACACCACGCGAGCGCCGAAGCCCGCGCCGAGTACCGGGCGAAACTGGCCGCCCAGCAGTAGCGGCGGTTCCGCAAGCCAACACCGAACCGGAGGTTTGCGCCCATGCCAGCGAAGACCGACCACGACACCGGATACCTCGTCCGAGAACTCACCGCCGCCGACATCCCGGAAGCGCGAGCGCTGATGCTGCGCACCGTCCGGGAGGACTTCGGCGATCCCTACGACCCGGTCGTGCACGCCGACATCGACGACATGGCCGGCTGGTACCTCGAACCCGAGGCACCGTTCCTGCTCGTCGCCGAGGACCAGCGCACCGGTGAACTGCTGGCCACGGCGGGCATCCGCGGCGGGGAGCTGAAGGAAGGGCTCAGCCCGCCGCACCTGGTGGAACGCTACCGGGACGGTCGCACCGGTCAGCTCGTCCGCGTCTACGTCCTGCGCGAGCACCGGCGGCGCGGCATAGCGCGGGTCCTGATCCGCGAAGTCCTCGACCGCGTGCGGCGCGAAGGCCACTACGACACCGTCGCGCTGCACACCTTCCGCCACTCGCCGGGCGCGGTGCCGTTCTGGCTGTCCATCGGCTCGGTCCTGGTCGAGGACGACACCGCCGGGGTGTCCCGCGCGGTGTTCATGGAAATCCCGCTCGCCGTGCGCAACGCCGCATCGGTCTGATCGACGAAATGAGGAATTGACGATGGCCAAACGGCGTGACGTCTTCATCTACGTCTCCGAACCGGGCAAGGTCGACGAAGCCAAGGACTGCCTCCGCGACTTCCTGCGGTCCCTGGACGGGCATCCCGGTTACCTCGGCGGCTCGGTCCTGGAGGAAGTCGCGAACGAGCTGCTGCCGGGCACCCTCGTGCTGATCCTCGAATTCGAGTCCACCGAAGCGGCCCGCGCGTTGTGGCCGAAGATCGAGAACACCAGCAACCCGCTGTACCCCGACGACAAGTCCGACAAATCCCCGGACCAGGGCGCGGCGTTCTTCAACCGGGCCGAGCCGCGGCTGAAGTTCTCGCGCGGCAACGGTTCGCTGGCCCGCATGCTGCACGTCCACGCATCCGAGGTCGACGAGTTCGTCGCGGCCTGAGGGGTCTGATGTCCATGTCCCCCGAGGCGCAGCACGACGCCGACGTCGCCGTGATCGGACTCGGCGCGATCGGAGCCATGGCCGCGTGGCGGCTCGCCGTCCGCGGCCACGGCGTCCACGGCTACGAGCGGTTCGGCATCGGGCACGACCGGGGCGCGTTCTCCGGGCAGACGCGGCGGTTCTCCGTGCAGAGCCAGCGGGAACCGCGGCTCACCCCGCTCGCGCTGCAGGCGCTCGACCTCTGGCGCGGCTTGGAGAGCGCGACCGGGCGCAGCCTCCTGCACCTGGTCGGCGGCCTGATCCTCGGGCCGGCGGACGCACCGGCGCTCGTCGCCGCGCACGCTTCGGCGCGCGCGGCCGGCCTCGACCACGAGGTGCTGGACGGCGCCGAGCTCAAGGAACGCTTTCCGCAGCACCTGGTCCGAGCCGGCGACGCGGGCGTCCTCGACCCGAAGGCGGGTTTCCTGCGACCGGAGCTGTCGGTGGTGACCGCGGCCCAACGGGCCGAGGAGCTCGGTGCGGTCGTCTTCGACCACACGCGAGTGCTGGGCGTGGAGCCGGGAGCCGACGGCGTCGTGGTCCGGACCGAGACCGGTTCCCGGCGCTACGGCCACGTCGTGGTCGCACCGGGAGCGCGGGTGCGCGACGTCCTCCCGGCGATGCGCACCGCGGTGCTGCCCAGGCGCGTGGTGCAGGCCTGGTACGTGCCCGACGACGTCGACCGGTACCGCAGCGACGTCTTCCCGGTCTTCGAACGCGTCGGGGACGTCAACGCCTACGGCTTCCCGGTGGTCGACGGCGCCACGATCAAGATCGGCATCTACACCACCGGGCACCCCGTCGTCCACGACACCGACAACCCGCCGCTGACCGTCGGCAGGGAACTCCTGCACCTCTTCCGGGACGCCGTGGCGACCTACTTCCCCGGACTGCACGCCGACCCGGTGGCCACGACGATCGGACTGGAGGGCTACACCACCGATGGGCAACCACTGCTCGGCCCGCTGCCCGACGAGCCGCGGATCATCCTGGCCTGCGGCTTCTCCGGCGCCGGGTTCAAGTTCGCCCCCGCCATCGGCGACGTCGTCGCCGACCTGGTCACCGACGGTCGCACCCCGCGCGACGTCGACTTCCTGGCCCCGGACCGGCCGCTGGCGGCCTGGCCCCCGGATGCCCTGACGCCGGCGTGACCTGCCGCGGCGCTGCCGAGCGGTATCATCGCACCTGACATGTCACGAAACGTTTCAGGCAGCGCGACCGAGAGCGCCTACCAGCACCTCAAGCACCTGATCCTGACCAGCGAGCTGGCACCGGGGGAGGAGTTGCGCGAGGTCGCCCTCACCGAGACCACCGGGTTCGGCCGCTCCCCGGTCCGCGAGGCGCTGCGCCGCTTGGTGCAGGAGGGCTTCGTCGAGGTGCGCCCTCGGCAGGGCTACCGGGTCTCGGTGGTCACCCTGGCCAGCGTCCAGGACCTGTTCGAAATGCGACTCGTGCTCGAACCGGTGGCGGTCGAGCTCGCCGCGCAGCGCGCACCGCAGGAAGAGCTGGAGGAACTGCACGCGCTCGCCCACAAGACGTACGTGCACGGTGACACGCTCAGCTACGAGCGGTTCCTGCAGGACAACCGGGAGTTCCACGTCCGCATCGCCAAGGCGACCGGCAACGAACGCCTGGCCAGAACCCTGCAAGGCCTGCTCGAGGAGATGCAGCGGCTGTTCTTCATCAGCCTCGGCAACCGCGACCGCGCCGCGGAGATGGTGCACGAGCACCACGACCTCCACGACGCGCTCCTGGCCCGAGACGCTCCCCGGGCCCGCGAGATCGTCGTCCAGCAGATCGAAGCGAGCCGAGCCCGGGTCCTCGAAGGGCTCGTCTCCGGAACCGGGCACCCGAACCGGGCCGCCACCGGCATCGTCCTGGCCGACACCACCGCCCCCCGACGCCGCTGAACACCTGCCGGCCCCAGCGCACATCACGTCGACGGCGTGCAGTGCTAGTGCGTGACGGTCTCGCTAGATGATGTATCTGCCGGTTCCCGTCTTCAGCTACGCTGCCTGCCGTGTCCGCACGAACATGGTCACCCGATCCTGGGACGCCCGTAGTCGAGTATCGATCCGGCCGGGCGATGTTCATCGGCGGGCTGGCCATGTTCGTCTTCTTCGGGATGGCCTTCGTCTTCCCCGACATCGGGAACCCGTCGGGGACGTCGAAAGCCGATCTTTCTCCGGCCCTCGTGTCGTTCCTGTTCGGCGCGTTCGCGCTGGGCGGCCTGCTGGTGATGGTCGGCTCCGTCCCCCGCACGCATCGCTTCGCCGTCGATGAACGTGGACTGTGGTGGCGGGCCGGTCGCAAATCCGACCTGATCGCGTGGGACGAGCTGCGTGCCGTGCGCGGTCAGGAAGCGCGCCCGCCGGTCAAGGACGACCCGAACTCGAGGGCGGTGCGGTCGGCCCTGGTGCTCACCCCCGTGGACCGTCGCTTCGTCACCCGCCACAGCGCGCTGTTGCGACGCCTGCCCACTGCCGATCCGGAAGTGGAACTGAGACTGCCGGACACCACCACGGTCCGGCAGCTGGCCCAGGAGATAGCCAGAGTCCGGCCGGACCTGCTCCGCTAAGGCGTGCATCGAAGTGCTGGCCTGTTGATGTGCCATCGACCAAGACGATGATCTTTCCGGAGATCTCGTGGCCGGACACGCCTTAGTGGTCGGTGATGGTGGTTTCGGTGCGGTTGTCGGACCACCGGGTGTGGAAGGTGCCGGGTTCGTCGATGCGGTGGTAGGTGTGGGCTCCGAAGTAGTCGCGTTGGCCTTGGACGAGTGCGGCGGGGAGGCGTTTGGCGGCGAGTGAGTCGTAGTAGCTCAGTGCGGCGCCGAATCCGGGGATGGGAACTCCGGAGAGGGCTGCGGTTGCGACAAGTGGATCCGGCCCGCGTGACTCCCGAAGCTGTTGCGACGAAGACGAATTCGCGACTCGGTGCCCCGCATCAGGGGTGAGATCACGGCCTGCCGCGGGTGTCAGTCGCGGTCGAGGGCTGGGCGTTTGGGGTTGAAGGTCCAGCCCGGGATCAGGTGCTGCATCGCTGCTGCGTCGTCGCGGGCTCCGAGGCATTGCTCCAGGTAGAGCTCGTGGGCTGCCTGCACCCGGTCCACGTCGAGGACCACCCCGAGGCCGGGGGAGGCGGGGACGTCGATCCGGCCTTCGGTGATGCGCAGCGGATCCCGGGTGATCCGCTGGCCGTCCTGCCAGATCCAGTGGGTGTCGATCGCGGTGATCTCACCGGGGGCCGCCGCTGCGACTTGGGTGAACATCGCCAGGGACACGTCGAAGTGGTTGTTGGAGTGCGAGCCCCAGGTCAGGCCCCACTCGTGGCAGAGCTGGGCCACCCGCACCGAGCCGCTCATCGTCCAGAAGTGCGGGTCTGCCAGGGGGATGTCCACCGCTGCGGCGCGGATCGCGTGGTTGAGCTGCCGCCAGTCGGTGGCGATCATGTTGGTGGCGGTGGGCAACCCGGTCGCGCGGCGGAACTCCGCCATCGTCTCGCGACCCGAGTAGCCGCCCTCGGCGCCGCACGGGTCCTCCGCGTAGGCGAGGACGTCGCGCAGGGCGCGGCCGATCTCGATCGCTTCGGCCAGCTGCCAGCCGCCGTTGGGGTCCAGGGTGATCCGCGCTTCGGGGAACCGCTGCGCCAGCGCGGTGACGACCTCGGCTTCGGCCGGTCCGGGCAGGACACCGCCCTTGAGCTTGAAGTCGCGGAACCCGTAGCGCTGCCGCGCCGCTTCCGCCAAGCGCACGACCGATTCCGGTGTGAGGGCTTCCTCGTGGCGCAGGCGCAGCCAGTCGTCGTCGGGTTCGTCCGCCGGGCTCCGGTAGGCGAGGTCGGTTCGCTTCCGGTCGCCGACGAAGAAAAGGTAGCCGAGCACCGGCACCGAGTCGCGCTGCTGCCCGTCGCCGAGCAGTTCGGCCACCGGCACCTCCAGGTGCTGGCCGAGGAGGTCGAGCATCGCCGACTCGATCGCCGTGCCGGCGTGGACCGCGACGCGCAGGTCGAAGGTCTGCGCGCCGCGACCGCCCGCATCGCGGTCGGCGAACCGGGCGCGCACCTCGCCGAGGACCGAGCGCACCCGGGCGACCGGCCGTCCGACGACCAGGTCCGCCGCGTCGTCGAGCGTGCTGCGGATCGGTTCGCCGCCGGGCACCTCGCCGACCCCGGTCCGGCCTTCGGAATCGGTGAGGATCACCAGGTTTCGGGTGAAGTGCGGGGCGTGGGCCCCGCTGAGGTTGAGCAGCATGCTGTCGTGCCCGGCGATCGGGACCACCCGCATCGCGGTGACCACGGGCTGCTTCTGCGTCATGCGTTCCTCCGCACAAAACGGTTTTCGCAGCGCGGCTCGCCCGCCGCTGCCACGTCAGGCGATCGGGATGAAGACCTCGTTGAAATCGCGCGTCCCGTTCAGGAACGCCGGAGCCGGCGACCCGGCGCTGCCGGAGTCGGTCCTCGGCGATCCGGTGGGTGGTGTCATCACTCCTCCGGCACGCGCTCGACCAGGTCGGCCAGCGCGGCGAGTTCGGCGTCGTCCAGGTCGACGAGCGGCGGGCGCACCGGCCCGGCCGGGCGGCCGATGACCTTCATGCCCGCCTTCACGATGCTCACCGCGTACCCGGCGCGCCGGTTGCGGATGTCGCAGTACGGCAGCACGAACTCGTTCAGGTACCGGTACACCGCGGCGCGGTCCCGATCTCTGACCGCCCGGTAGAAGCGCAGCGCGAACTCCGGCACGAAGTTGAACATCGCCGACGAGTAGGTGGTCACGCCCAGTTCCAGCAGCGGCAGTGCGAACGTCTCGGCCGTGGGCAGTCCGCCGACGTAGGTGAGCCGGTCGCCGAGCCGGGAGTACAGGCGGGTCATCTTCTCCACGTTGCCGACGCCGTCCTTGAACCCGACCAGGTTCGGGCAGTCCTCGGCGAGCTCCGCGACCGTGGTGTCCTCGAAGATCGCGTTGGCCCGGCTGTAGAGGACCACCCCGAGCCCGGTGGCGGCGCAGACCGCCCGGACGTGCGCGGCGAGCCCGGCCTGGTCGGCTTCGGTCAGGTAGGGCGGGAGCAGCAGCAGACCGGCTGCCCCGGCGCGTTCGGCGGCGCGGGCCATCTCCACCGCCGTCGCGGTGCCGTACCCGGCCGGGGCGATCACCGGCAGCCCCGCAGGCACCTCCTGCACCGCGGCGGTCACCACCTGCTCGACCTCGGCCGGGGTCAGCGAGAAGAACTCGCCGGTGCCGCCGGCCGCGAACAGCCCGGCCGCGCCGAAACCGCTCAACCACCCGATGTTCTCGCGGTAGGCGGCCTCGTCGAAGCCGAGGTCGGGCCGGAAGTGGGTCACCGGGAACGACAGCAGCCCGCTGGCGAGCTGCCGGGCCATGCCGGTGGGCGAATACGCGGACATCAAAGATCTCCTCCGTGGGCGATTCCTGACGACGTCCTTGCCTGCTGCGTGGCCCGGCGGCTGGGCGGTGCGTTCGCCGACGAGCAGGAGCGACTTCCTGGTGTCTTCGGACGGTCGGTCTGCGGATGACAGTAAGGTGGCCCATCAATGCCCGTCCAAATCAAACAATGCATCTACTGATACCGGGGCAGCATCGATGTTCACGCTCAACCAACTCACGGGTTTCGTCGCGGTGGCCGAGGAGCAGCACTTCGGCCGGGCCGCGCAGCGGCTGCGCATGACCCAACCCCCGCTGACCCGGCAGATCCAGCAGCTGGAGAAGGAGCTCAAGGTCCAGCTGTTCGACCGCACCAGCCGCACCGTGCGGCTGACTCCGGCCGGCCGCGCGTTCCTGCAGGACGCGCGACGTCTGCTGCACGAGGCGGAGAACGCCGCGCTCTCGGTGCGGCGCGCGACCCTCGGCCAGGCCGGCATCATCCGCATCGGGTTCACCGCGACCTCGGCGTACGGGGTGCTCGGCGGCCTGCTGGCCACCGTTCGCGAGCACCTGCCGCACGTGGACGTGGTGCTGCACGAGCTGGTGACCCGCGACCAGGCGGAACGGCTGTCGGGCGGTTCCCTGGACCTCGGGCTCGCCCGCCCGCCGGCCGCGCGTCCCGAGCTGGCGTCGCGGCTGTTCCGCTCCGAACCCCTGCTGGCCGCGCTGCCGGACGGGCACCCGCTCGCGGATGGCTCCGAACCGCTGGAACTGGGCGAGTTCCACGGCGCCGACGTGGTGATGTACTCCCCGACGGAAGCGCGGTACTTCCACGAACTGCTCGTCACCGCCTTCGGCCGGACCGGGGTGCGGCCGACGTACGTGCAGCACGTCAGCCAGATCCACACCGCTCTGGCCCTGGTGCAGGTCGGGCTCGGTGCCGCGCTGGTGCCCGCCACCGCGGCACGGCTGCACTTCGAAGGCGTGCGCTTCCGACCGCTGCAGCTGCCCGAACCGGATCCGGTGGAACTGCACCTGGTCTGGCGCCGCGCGAACGACAACCCGGCTCTGCACGCGCTGCTCGATCTGCTCTGACCCGCCATTGTGGACACTCAGCGGCTCCTGGCGCGGACGAGCCGTTGCGCGAGCGGGAACAGCGCGACGACGGCCAGGAACACGAGCAGGGTGCCGGAGATCGGCCTGGTGACGAAGCCGGTCGGGTCCCCCTCGAACAGCAGCAACGACCGCCGCAGCGAGGTCTCCAGCAGCGAGCCGAGGACGAACGCCAGCACCAGGGGACCGGGTTCGAAGCCGAACTTCTTCATCAGGTAGCCGAGCACGCCGAACGCGATCACCAGCGCGATGTCGAAAACGCTGTTGCGAACGGTGTAAACGCCCACCAGCGTGATCAGCACGGTGATCGGCGCGAGCACCGCCGGGCGCACCCGCAGGATCTTCACGAACAGCCCGACCAGCGGGATGCTCATGATCAGCAGCAGGACGTTGCCGAGGTACATGGAGTTCACCACGCCCCAGAACAGCTCCGGGTCCTCGTCGACCAGCTGCGGGCCCGGCGTCACGCCCTGGATCAGCAGCGCGCCGAAGATCATCGCCATCGTGGCGTTGGCCGGAATCCCGAGCGTGAGCAGCGGGATGAACGACGACGTCGCTGCGGCGTTGTTCGCCGTCTCCGGCGCGGCCACCCCCTCGACCGCGCCCTGGCCGAACCGCTCCGGGGTCTTCGACCGGCGCTTCTCCACCGCGTAGGCCGCGAGCGAGGCGAGCGTCGCGCCACCGCCGGGCAGCACCCCGAGCACGAACCCGAGGACCGAACCCCGGCCGATCGCCCCGGCCGACTGCCGGAGGTCGCCGCGCGACGGCCAGGCGTTGGCGACCCGCGTGGCGGTCATCGTGCCCTGCTGCCGCTGTTCGAGGTTGTGGAGGATCTCGCCGAGCCCGAACACGCCCATCGCGATCGGCACGAAGTCGAGCCCGTCCGAGAGCGGCAGCAGGTCGAAGGTGAACCGCTCCGAGCCGGTGAACGCGTCCCGGCCGACGGTGGCCAGCAGCAGGCCGACGCACGCGGCGACGATCGCCTTCACCCGGCCGCCGTTGCTGACGGTGGCGACCAGCAGGATGCCGAGCAGGGCGAGGGCCGCGTACTCGGGCGGGCCGAAGTCGAGCGCGAACCCGGCGATCAGCGGCGCGAGCACCGACAGCACCACGATCGAGGCGGTGCCGCCGACGAACGACCCGATCGCCGCGATGCCCAGCGCGGTCCCGGCCCGGCCCTGGCGGGCCAGTGCGTAGCCGTCGAAGACCGTCACCACCGACGACGCCTCGCCGGGCAACCGCAGCAGCACCGAGGTGATGGTGCCGCCGTACTGCGCGCCGTAGAAGATGCCGGCGAGCATGATGATCGCCGTGACCGGCTCGACGTTGAAGGTCAACGGCAGCAGGATCGCGATCGTGGCGGCCGGGCCGAGCCCGGGCAGCACCCCGACCAGCATCCCGATCACCACGCCGATCAGGCAGTAGAGCAGGTTGGTGGGTTCGAGAACGACGCCGAACCCCTCGATCACCGGGGCCAGATCCATCGCCGCTCCTAACGGGAGTGTTGTGCACGGCGGCCGGAACCGGGAGCTCTTCTCCGGTTCAGAACAGGTGGGGGATGGGGACGTCCAGCAAGCCGACGAAGACCACGTAGAACCCGACCACGATGCCGAGGCTGCCGAGCACCGACATCCGCCACGACTCCCGGCCGAGGAACCGCAGCCACACGAACGCCAGCAGCGCGGCCGGGATCTCGAACCCGATCGCGGTGATCACCGCGGCGAAGCCGACCATGCTCGCGATCGCGGCCAGGACCGCCCAGCTCGCCGACGACATCCGCTCCGCGTCGCGCGTGCGCCGCGCCAGCAGTGCGAGCACGACACCGAGCACCGAGATCGCGAGGCTGACCAGGAACGGCCAGGTCCCGGCCGCCGGCTCCGCGGCGCTGCCCAGCCCCAGCGACCAGGACCCGACCGCGCCGCAGGCCCCGACTCCGACCACGACGAGCGCGACGACCAGGTTCGCGGCCATCCCGGCCGGGCGCTCGTGCTCCGGCTGGGCTTCGCTCACTTCGGCCCGCCGAGGCTGATCCCGTACTGCTGGGTCATGGCGCGGTAGCTCTCCAGCGAGCTGGTCCACTCCTGGACCACCTGCGCGCCGTCGACCTCGTGCGGGGTGAGCAGGTTGTCCTCGTTGAACTCGCGGTACCGGTCCGCGGCGAAGGTGGCCTGGAACGCCTTGCGCAGCCGTTCCACCCGCTCCGGCGGGGTGCCCTTGGGCGCGACCACTGCGCGGAACTGCGAAACCCGCACGTCGTAGCCCTGCTCCACGGCCGTCGGGACCTCCGGCAGGTACCGGCTGCGCTGCGCGGAGAAGGTGGCGATCGGGGTCAGCTGACCTGCCTCGATCTGGCTGATCGCCTCGCCGAGCTGGACGGAGGCGACGTCGACCTGGTTGCCGAGGACCGCGGTCATCGCCGGCGACCCGCCGTCGAAGGGAACCGCGGTGCCCGCGATCCCGGCCTGCTTGAACAGCAGTTCCTGGGACAGCTGGCTGCCGGTGCCGACGCCGGTCGTGGCGAACTTGAGGTCCCGGCCGGCCTGGACCAGGTCCGGTACCGAGCGCAGGCCCGAGGAGGAGTTGGCGACGAGGACGTAGTCGTCCTGGGAAACCCCGGTGATCACCTCGAAGTCGTTGATGTCGACGACTTCCTCCGGTGCGACCGCCAGCGGGGTGATCGAGGTCAGCGACGCGTTGAGGACCAGGACGTGCTGGCCGTCCGGCTGCTTGCCGGCGAGTTCCTTCGCGGCCAGCGCCCCGTTGGCGCCGGGCGTGTTGACCACCGGCATCGCGACGCCGAGGTCGTCGGCGGCGCCGTCGGCCAGGGCGCGACCGATGAGATCGGTGCTCCCGCCGGGGGCCTGGCCGACCAGCATCGTCACCGGTCCGCCGGGGAAATCCCCACCACCGCTGGACAGGTTCCCGCCGCATGCGGCGAGCGGTAGGGACAGCGCAGCGGCGAGCACGGACGGCAGAACTCTTCGGAGTGCGGGGACTTTCGACATCACCTGGGGCTCCTTCGGCTGGAGGCGGCCCACCGTCGCGGTGTGAGTGCCGTCACGGTGTCGAACGCTCGGCAGCCTAAGATCGCGTGCGATGCGTGTCCAAGGTCGATTTGGTATCGAGTGATACCTTCCGCGCATCGCTGCCCGGCGGCGCGGGGGAGTGCCGCGCCGGCTTCCACGCTGGATGCGCCGATGCAGTCCGGGTATTGATCGATGTTGATTTGGTGTTGGACCGGAATCGGTACGCCGACTTAAAGTCCTGGTCACTGCGGAGCACTGGCCCTGGTCGGGCCGGTCACGATCAAGCGCATCCGGTTCGACGAACCCGCCCGCGCGCAGCCGAGTCCACAGTGGACGTCGATGGAGGGGGAACCCGTGACCGCGACCGAATCAGCCGTCCTGGACCGGATCGACCGCGTCGAGATCACCTCGGTGACGCTGCCGCTGCCCACCGCGATCAGCGACGCCAAGGTGCTGACCGGGCGGCAGAAGCCGATGACCGAGGTGGCCGTGCTGTTCGCCGAGATCACCACGGCCAGCGGGCTGGTGGGCATCGGCTTCAGCTACTCGAAGCGCGCCGGTGGCCCCGGTCAGTACGCCCACGCCCGCGAGATCGCCCCGGTGCTGATCGGCGAAGACCCCAGCGACATCGCCAAGATCTGGGACAAGCTCGTCTGGGCCGGTGCCTCGGTCGGCCGCAGCGGGTTGTCGGTGCAGGCGATCGCGGCCTTCGACGTCGCGCTGTGGGACCTCAAGGCCAAGCGCGCGGGCCTGCCGCTGGCGAAGCTCCTGGGCGCGCACCGGGACTCGGTGCGCTGCTACAACACCTCCGGCGGATTCCTGCACGCGCCGATCGAGGAGGTCGTGGACCGGGCGGCGGAGTCGGTGGCCAGCGGCATCGGCGGCATCAAGATCAAGGTCGGTCATCCGGACAACGCCGTCGACCTGGCCCGGGTGACCGCGGTCCGCGAGGAGATCGGCGACGGTGCGGCGCTGATGGTCGACGCCAACCAGCAGTGGGACCGCCCCACCGCGCGACGCATGTGCCGAGCCCTGGATCCGCTGAACCTGGTGTGGATCGAAGAACCCCTGGACGCCTACGACTTCGAGGGCCACGCCGTGCTCGCGTCGAACTTCGACACCTCGATCGCAACGGGTGAAATGCTGACCAGCGCGGCCGAGCACCGCGAGCTGATCCGGGCGGGCGGCGCCGACGTCGTCCAGCCCGACGCCCCGCGGGTCGGCGGCATCACCCAGTTCCTGAAGGTGATGGCGCTGGCCGACGACCGGAACCTCCAGCTGGCCCCGCACTTCGCGATGGAGATCCACATCCACCTCGCGGCGGCCTACGCCAGGGAACCGTGGGTGGAGCACTTCGAATGGCTCGACCCCCTGTTCAACGAACACCTCCGGATCGAGGACGGCCGGATGCACCTCTCCTCGCGCCCAGGCCTCGGAGTGACGATCAGCGACCAAGCCCGGTCCTGGACGGTCGCGCAACACGAAGTCCACGGCTGACCCGGCGAGGGCGGCTCTTCCAGCGGGCCCGGCGGGTTCGAAGGCGCGGGCGCGGGTCACCCTTTAAGGCCTTATGCCGACTTCGGAGGCGTGGTTTTCCGCGCTCTTCTTCGGGTGACTTGTAGCGTCGCGGCCGTGCGGTTCAGGAAAGCGTTCCTAGGGTTGTTGGGTGTCTTCGGGCTCGTGGCGGCGGCTTGCGGTGTCCCGGAACCGGACCACCAGGTGCACGCCGACGTGTCCGCGCCCACGGCGGTTCCGGCGCCTCCGCAGACCGACTTGCTGGCGGGGATGCCACCCCCGCTCGACGCCGGTGACGTCTACGCGGCGACCCGCCCCGGCCAGCTGTCGGAAGCCATGGACGGGGTGCGCAACCTGGTGTACGTGCCCAACAGCCTGGACGACACCGTGTCGGTGATCGACCCGAACACCTTCAAGGTCGTCGACACGTTCCCAGGAGGAAACGAGCCGCAGCACGTCGTTCCGTCCTACGACCTGAAGACGCTCTACGTCGCCGCCGACGAAGTGCCGGGCGGGACGCTCACCCCGGTCGATCCGAAGACCGGCAAGCCCGGTGTCCCGCTGCAGGTCCAGGACCCGTACAACCTGTACTTCACCCCGGACGGCAGCTCGGCCATCGTCGTCGCGGAGTACTACAAGCGCCTGGACTTCTACGATCCGCACACCTGGCAGCGGCAAGGGCAGGTGTCCGTGCCCGACTGCGCCGGGGTCAACCACATGGACTTCACCGCCGACGGCAAACTCGCGCTGGTGACGTGCGAGTTCGCCAACAGGATGATCGTGCTCGACGTCGCCGGGCGCCGGCAGGTGCGCACCTTCCAGCTCGACCAAGTGCACGACGGGATGCCGCAGGACAGCCGGCTGGCGCCGGACGGCAGCACGTTCTACGTGGCCGACATGATGGCCGGGGGCGTGTACCTGTTCGACGGCGCGGCGAGCCGGCAGATCGGTTTCGTGCCCACCGGCAAGGGCGCGCACGGGATCTACTTCTCCCGCGATTCGCGGCGCGTGTTCGTCGCCAACCGGGGAGAGGGCAGCGTGTCGGTCCTGGACAGCACCACCCACCAGCCGATCGGCAAGTGGCAGGTCCCCGGCGGCGGAAGCCCGGACATGGGCGGGGTTTCCGCCGACGGCAAGCAGCTGTGGCTGTCCGGCCGGTACCACAACGAGGTCTACGTGTTCGACACCGACACCGGTCACCTGCTGGCGCGGATCCGGGTCGGCGCCGGCCCGCACGGGCTGACCTACATGCCGCAGCCAGGCCGGTATTCCCTCGGGCACACCGGCAACCTCCGCTGACGACCACCGGCGGCGGCTGCGCGATACCTCCCGTCACACGTCGTAGTAGAGCTCGAACTCGTACGGATTCGGGCGCAGCCGCAGCGGGTCGATCTCGTGCTCCCGCTTGAAGGCGAGCCAGGTCTCGATCACGTCCGAGGTGAAGACATCGCCGCGCAGCAGGAAGTCGTGGTCGGCTTCGAGGCTGTTCAGCACGGCGTCCAGCGACGACGGGACTTGCACCACCGCGCCGGCTTCCTCGGGCGGCAGCTCGTAGAGGTCCTTGTCGATGGGCTCCGGCGGCTCGATCTTGTTCGCGATGCCGTCCAGCCCGGCCAGCATCATCGCCGCGAAGGCGAGGTAGGGGTTTCCGGAGGAGTCCGGGCAGCGGAACTCGATCCGCTTGGCCGCCGGGTTGGCGCCCGTGACCGGGATGCGGATGCAGGCCGAGCGGTTGCGCTGGGAGTAGACGAGGTTCACCGGCGCCTCGAACCCCGGCACCATTCGGTGGTAGGAGTTCACCGTCGGATTGGTGAACCCCAGCAGGCTCGGCGCGTGGTGCAGGACGCCGCCGATGTAGTGCCGGGCGAGATCGGAGAGCCCGGCGTAACCGGCCTCGTCGTGGAACAGCGGCCGGCCGCCCTTCCACAACGACTGGTGGGTGTGCATGCCGGATCCGTTGTCGCCGAACAGCGGTTTGGGCATGAACGTGGCCGTCTTGCCGTGCTGCCACGCGGTGTTCTTCACGACGTACTTGTAGAGCTGGAGGTCGTCGGCGGCGTGCAGCAGCGTGTTGAACCTGTAGTTGATCTCGGCCTGGCCCGCGGTGCCGACCTCGTGGTGGGCCTTCTCCACGGTGAAACCCGCATCGATCAGGTTCAGCACGATCTCGTCGCGCAGGTCCGCCAGGTGGTCGGTGGGCGGGACCGGGAAGTACCCCGCCTTGTACTTGATCTTGTAGCCCTGGTTGCCGCCCTCCTCCGCCCGGCCGGTGTTCCACCAGCCCTCGACGGCGTCGATCTCGTGGAACGAAGCGTGCTCCGCGGTGGAGAACCGCACCGAGTCGAAGAGGTAGAACTCGGCTTCCGGGCCGAAGTAGGCCAGGTCGGCGATGCCGGTTTCGGCAAGGTACTGCTCGGCCTTGCGCGCGATGTTGCGCGGGTCGCGGCTGTAGGGCTGCAAGGTGAACGGGTCGTGCACGAAGAAGTTGAGGCTCAACGTCTTCTCGGTGCGGAACGGATCCACCCGCGCGGTGTAGGGATCGGGCAGCAGCAGCATGTCCGACTCGTGGATCGACTGGAAGCCGCGCACCGACGACCCGTCGAAGGCGATGCCCTCGTCGAAGATCTCCGCGGCGAACGACTTCGCGGGCACGGCGAAGTGCTGCATGATGCCGGGAAGATCGCAGAACCGGACATCGACGAACTTCACGTCCTCGTCGGAGATGAACCGCAGGACGTCGTCCGGACTGGTGAACATGGCTACCTCCCACATCTCCTCGGGCGAGGGGCTCGAAGTGCGTTGGTCGTTCCGGGACTCGAATGCGCAGCCGATCACCTCTTCCTCCGGGCTCAGGAAGCGAGCACGTGGCGCAGGAACTGCCCGGTGTAGCTGGTCTCCGCCTCGGCGACCGCTTCGGGGGTGCCCGTGACGACCACCCGGCCGCCCGCCGACCCTGCATCCGGCCCCAGGTCGACGATCCAGTCGGCGGTCTTGACGACCTCGAGGTTGTGCTCGATGACGATGACCGTGTTGCCCGCTTCTACCAGGCGTTGCAGCACGTCGAGCAGCTTGTGCACGTCGTCGAAGTGCAGCCCGGTCGTCGGTTCGTCGAGGATGTACACGGTGCCCGCGTTGGACCGTCGCGTGAGCTCCGTCGCCAGCTTCACCCGCTGCGCCTCGCCGCCGGACAGCGTCGGTGCCGGCTGCCCCAGCCGCACGTACCCGAGGCCGACGTCCACCAACGTGCGCAGCCGGCGAGCGATCCCCGGCAACGGCCCGAAGAACTCCAACGCCTGTTCGATGGGCATGTCCAGGACCTCGGTGATCGTCTTCGCCTTGTACCGCACGTCCAGGGTTTCGCGGTTGTAGCGGGCCCCGCCGCACTGCTCGCACGGCACGTACACGTCGGGCAGGAACTGCATCTCGATGCGGATGGTGCCCGCCCCGGCGCAGGCTTCGCAGCGTCCGCCCGGCACGTTGAAGGAGAAGCGCCCGGGCTGGTAGCCGCGGACCTTGGCGGTGGTGGTGGCGGCGAACAGCTTGCGGATGGGATCGAACGCCCCCGTGTAGGTGGCCGGGTTGGACCGCGGGGTGCGACCGATGGGGGACTGGTCGACGTGGACGACCTTGGCGATGTGGTGGACGCCGGTGATGCCGCGGTGCTTGCCCGGCACCGCGTGGGCACCGTGCAGCTGCCTGGCCAGCCCGTTGTAGAGGATGTCGTTGACCAGGGTCGACTTCCCCGAGCCGGAAACCCCGGTCACGGCGATCATGCAACCCAGGGGGAAGGACACGTCGATGCCGCGGAGGTTGTGCTCGCGCGCCGCCTGGACCACCAGCGCCCGCGACAGATCAGCTGGCCGTCGCACGGCCGGTACCGGGATCGAGCGGCGGCCGGTCAGGTACGCAGCGGTCAACGACTTCTGGTTGGCCAGCAAGGTGTCCAGCGGACCGCTGTGCACGATGGACCCGCCGTGCTCGCCCGCGCCCGGACCGATGTCCACGACCCAGTCCGCAGCGCGGATGGTGTCCTCGTCGTGCTCGACGACGATCAGCGTGTTGCCGAGATCGCGCAGCCGGGTCAGCGTTGCGATCAACCGGTGGTTGTCCCGCGGGTGCAGGCCGATCGACGGCTCGTCCAGCACGTAGAGGACGCCGGCGAGACCGGAGCCGATCTGCGTGGCCAAGCGGATCCGCTGGGCTTCCCCGCCGGCGAGCGTGCCCGCGGCCCGGTCCAGCGACAGGTAGTCCAGCCCGACGTCGAGCAGGAAGCTCAGGCGCGCCTGGATTTCCGCGAGCACCCGGCCGACGATCGAGCGTTCGCGGCGGCCGAGCACCAGACCGCGCAGGAACTCGGCGCAACCGGCCACCGACAGGGCGGACACCTCGGCGATCGAGCGCTTCCCGAGCTGCCGGTGTTCCAGGGTGACGGCGAGGACTTCCGGCCGCAGGCGGGTTCCCTCGCATTCCGGGCACGGCACCTCCCGCAAGTACCCCTCGTACCGCTGGCGCACGTACTCCGACTCGGTCTGCTCCAGGCGGCGCTCCAGGAACGGGATCACCCCCTCGAAGCTGGCGTAGTACGACCGCTGCCGGCCGTAGCGGTTGCGGTAGTGCACGTGGATCTGCTCGTCGCAGCCGTGCAGCACCGCCTTCTGGACCTTCGCGGGCAGCCGCCGCCACGGCGTGTCCATCGAGAAACCCCGGGCATCGGCCAAGGAGTGCAGCAGGCGCTGGAAGTACTCCTCGCTCTGGCCGCCCTGCCACGGTGCGATGGCGCCTTCCGCCAGCGACAGGTCCGGGTTCGCGACGACCAGGTCCGGGTCGACCTCGCGGCGCACCCCGATCCCGGTGCACACCGGGCACGCGCCGTAGGGCGAGTTGAAGGAGAAGGACCGCGGCTCGAAGTCCTGCACGTCGATGGGGTGCCCGCGGGGACACGCGAGGTTCTGCGAGAACGACCACTGCCGGTCCGGTGAGCGCGGCGGCTGGTCGACGAACTCCAGCGTCACGAGGCCGTCCGCCAACCCCAGCGCCGTCTCCACCGACTCCGTGAGCCGCTGCTTCGCGCCCGGCTTCACCGTGAGCCGGTCGACGACCACCTCGACGGAGTGCTTCTCCTGCTTCCGCAACTTCGGCACCTCGTCGAGGTGGTGCACCTGGCCGTCCACCGACACCCGCGAATACCCCTGCGACCGCAGGCGCGTGAACAGATCGGCGTACTCGCCCTTGCGCCCGCGCACCACCGGGGCCAGCACCTGGAAGCGGGTGCGCTCTGGCAGGCCCAGCACCTGGTCGACGACCTGCTGCGGGGTCTGCCTGCTGATCCGCTCGCCGCAGACCGGGCAGTGCGGCACCCCGGCGCGGGCGTACAGCAGCCGCAGGTAGTCGTAGACCTCGGTGACCGTGCCCACCGTCGAACGCGGGTTGTGGCTCGCGGCCTTCTGATCGATCGACACCGCGGGCGACAAGCCCTCGATGACCTCCACGTCCGGCTTGTCCATCTGCCCCAGGAACTGGCGCGCGTACGCCGACAGGGACTCCACGTACCGGCGCTGGCCCTCCGCGAAGATCGTGTCGAACGCCAGCGACGACTTCCCGGAACCGGACAGACCGGTGAACACGATCAAGCTGTCGCGGGGCAGGTCGACGCCCACGCCGCGCAAGTTGTGCTCACGCGCGCCACGAACAACCAGCCGGTCAGCCACGCCTCAAGACCAACCCACGTCAGGACAACGCAATCAGTCTGGCACAGGGCTTCGAACTCGCCCACCGCAGCGGCCTCGCCGGTGGCGTCCCAGCACACGCCGAGCGCCACATCAGCCACGCTGTGGACGGTGCAGCAGCGAATTGCAGTTGCCCGCGATGCGCATGGTGCCGGTGGAGCCGCTAAGGCGCCGGTGCGGTGGCAGCACGACCTCGCGGATCCGCCGGCCCGCCGGTCACTGGGTCACCGCCCAGCCGCCGTCCACCGGCAGCAGGACGCCGTTGATGTAGGAGGCGAGCGGGCAGAGCAGGAACAGCGCGGACCACGCGATGTCGTCCGCGGTCGCCATCCGCTTCATCGGGTTCTTCTCCAGCGACCGCTGCCCGACCTCGCTCCGCGCGAAGCCCTGGAGTCGCGGGGTGTCGGTCATGCCCGGGGCGACCGCGTTGCTGCGCACCTCGGTGTTCCGGTAGGTGGCGAGGTGCCTGGTGTAGCCGGCGATCCCCGCCTTGGCGGCGCAGTACCAGGGCGAATCCGTGCCCATGAGGTTTCCGGCGACGGAAGCGATGTTCACCAGCGCGGCTCCCTCGGGAACCCCGGCGGAGAGCCAGGTTTCGGTCATCGACCGGACGCTGCCGACTGCGATCCGGACGCCGTCGTCGAAGTCGAGGTCCCCGGCGGAGGACGGCCCGGCGTTGTTGACGAGGTAGCGGATCTCGCCGAGGCGGCGGCTCTCGGCGAAGCCCCGCTCGACGTCGGCGGGTGCGGAGACGTCAGCGGTGACCGCGAGGGCCTTGCCGCCGGTCCTGGTGATCCGGTCGACGGTGGCGGCGATGGCGCTCCCGTCGAGGTCCCAGGCGGCGACGGCGAGCTCCAGCTCCGCGGCGCGGAGGGCGATGGCCGCGCCGATCCCGCTCCCGGCGCCGCTGACCAGCAGGACGTCGCCGGGGGGTGAAACCGAGGCTGATGGTGGGCTGGGCAGTGTTCGGCACGGGTGCTCCTCGAAGGGTGGTCGGTGGTCGGACGCCGCAGGCGCCGTCCACATCGAGTTCCTGCGGTCAGGTCGGCGGCCTCAGCAGTTGGGTGGTGCCGGTGGGGAAGACGGCCGCCGCGGCGTGGTCGCCATGCTTGCGGTGCAGCCAGTTCGAGGTGTCCTGCCACGTGTTGAACAGGGTCAGCTCGGCCCGTTGTTCGGGGCGCAGATCGTTGGCGCTCACGCCGGGGCTGAAGATCACGAGGTCGAAGTCCCCGCTGGGGGTGGGCGCGAGGTGGCCGAGCGGCATGCCCGGGCCGAACAGGGAGTGGAAGCCCATGCCTTCGGTGGCCGCCGTGGCGATCACCACGGTCCCTCCCGGAAGTACCGGGGATCGTCCGGCGCCGGTGGGGGCGGACAGGGCGGTGGAGTACTGCAGGAACTCGTTGTCCTTGGGGTAGCTGGCGAACACGGCGACGTCGACCTCGCCCGGGTCCGGTGTGGCGTAGACCTGGCGGGCGATGTCCACCCCGGCGCGGTGCGCTGCCACCAGGTCTCCGGTGACCAGGCCCGCGATGCCGCGGTTGGTGGTGGGGATCGCGTTGACGATGAAGTCCACCCCGGCCATGCGGCCGGCTTCCTCGGCGTCGCGGCGGGCAGTCGTCTCGGTCATGCCCAGCCGCTCACCGCGTTTCGGCACACCGGTGTGGAACGCCTGGGCGGATTCGATGGCCGCCACCGCGGGCAGCACGAGCTTCGCGCCGCCGGAGAAGCCGGTGACCGGGTGCGGCACGATCGAACCGACCAGGATCTTCAGGTCGGCGTCGAGGAAATCGGTGTTGAGGCGCACCGGGGTGCCGCGGGTGGTGGTGCCGATCTCGCGGCACCCGGTCCAGGAGAAGTGGTTGCGCACCCGGCAGCGGGACAGCACCTCCTCGCCGACCTTCTTCAGCAGGTCGGCGCGCATCAGCGGCCGGTGGTTGGCTGCGCCGATCAGCACCGTGACCTCTTCGGCGGCGATGCCGGCGGCGGCCAACTCGTCGAGCACGGCCGGTATCAGGCGCGCTCCGGGCGTCGGCCGCGACAGGTCGTCGATCACGACGCACGGCGCGGTGCGACCCGCAGCGATCTCGTGGAGTCGCGGTGCGCCGAAGGGTTCGGCGAATGCCGCCGCGATCCCTCGGGCACCGATGTCGGTTGCGTCCTGGGGGGAGCAGGTGCGCACTGCCCAGCCCGTGGGGAAATCCAGCACCAGGTCGCAGTCGTCGAACCAGGCCTGCCAGCGGACGGACGCCCTAGGCATGGCTCGCCGCTTGCTCGGCGAGCACGTTCGCGCGGACCTTCGCGCGAACGACCTGCCCGGTGGCGCTGGTGCGCGGGATCTCCGCGGCAGCGGCGATGACGCGCGGATGCTTGTAGCTCGCGAGTCCGGGCAGTTGGGCGCGCAGCGAAGCGACGGTGGGCATCGGCTGGCCGTCCTCCGGGACGATGGCGGCGCACACCACTTCGCCCCAGGTCGAGTCGGGCAGGCCGACCACCGCGACGTCCCGGACTCCCGGCAGCCCGCGGATCGCCGTCTCCACCTCGGCAGGCGAGATCGTCTCCCCGCCGGAACGGATGACTTCCCGCTTTCGCCCGGTCAGGTACAGGAAACCCCGCTCGTCGAGCCGACCGAGGTCGCCGGTCCGGTACCAGCCGTCGTGGACCGGTTGGTCCGCCAGCCGCAGGTAGCCGTTCATCAGGGTCGGGCCGCGGAACAGGACCTCGCCGTCCTCGGCGATCCGGATCTGCCCGGCGCCGAACGGGGTTCCGACGCTGCCGGGGTGGCCGGCCAGTTCGTGGTGCGCCAGCGAGGTCATCCGGCCGGCTTCGCTGGCGCCGTAGAGGATCCGGGTGCGAGCTCGCGGGATCCGCGCTGCCAGCCGTTCCAGCAGCTCTTCGGCGACCAGCGAGGTCCCGGTGTCGGCATTGCGCAGCGAGCTGAGATCGGCGGGTTCGGCGAGCACGCGTTCCCAGACCGCCGGGATGGCGTACATCGCGGTCGGGCGGTGCCGCTGGATGGCGTCGATCAGGTGTGCCGCGTCGGCCTTCGGCACCAGGTGAACGGCGGTGCGGTTCAGCCATGCTTCCAGCACGTAGTGCCAGCCGCCGTAGTGGAAGAGCGGGAAGCTGCTCAGCATTCCGCGCATCGGCGGGTCCGCCGGGCCCGGTGCGGAGCGCAGCCAGCTGGCGCGGTGGCTGACCAGCACGCCCTTGGGGGTGCCGGTGCTGCCGCTGGTCAGGTACAGGATGTGCGGGTCGTCCTCGGTGAGATCCGGTGTCACCGGCGCTGCCGGGGAAGCCGACCGGATCAGCGAGTCCAGGCCGTCGACGCCGACTGCCCGCACCCCCGAGCCCGGCTCCAGCCGCTCGTCGTCGCAGACCAGCAGCCGGGGATCGAGGTAGTCCAGCACGGGCCGCGCTTCACCGGGCCCGAGCTGCGGTGACAGCGGTGCGAACACCGCGCCGATGCGGGCGCAGGCGAGCATCCCGGTGAGGTTGTGCAGTGCCGCGCCGGACCACCACGCGAGCACGTCGCCGCGCCGGACCCCGAGGCCGCGCAGCGCGTTGGCGGCGCGGTTGGCCTGTTCGTCCAGTGCTGCGAAGGAAATCTGGTCCGCGCCGAGGGTGGCTGCGGTGGCTTGAGGTGTCGCGCGGGCCGCATCGCGGATCGCGTCGCCGATCAACAGGGGCATTGCGCCTCCTCGAGGTCGAACCGTTGACCCGGACCGGACTTTAGATTAAAAATCAAAAACCAAGCAAGCGCTTCCTCTGGAGGTGGTGCAGTGGAGTTCGAGGTACTGCTCATGGGCATCGGCGGGCAGGGCATCCAGCTGATCGGCAAGACCCTGGCACTGGCCGCGACCCGGGAGGGCAGGCACGCGATGCTCGCTGCGGAGTACGGCGGGGAGATGCGCGGCGGTCCGTCGCAGTCGACCGTCGTGATCGGTGATGCACCGCTGCGCGCGCTGCCGATCTTGCCGTCCGCGGCGTCGGCGATCGTGGCCAACCACAAGTTCAGCGGCGCGGTGCCGGAACGCTTGCGCCCGGGCGGGTTGCTGCTGCTCAACTCGTCCATTGTGGATCCGGAAACCGCAGGCGACCAGCACCGGGTGGTGCCGGTCGCGGCGACCGCGCTGGCCGTCGAGCTGGGGGCGCCGCAGGCTGCCGGGTTCGTGCTGCTCGGAGCGTTCAACAACGTGACCGGGCTGGTTTCGCAGGAAGCGCTGGTGGCGGCGATGACCGAGCTGCTGCCGCCGTACCGCCGGGAGCACGCCGGATCCAATGCGACCGCGCTGGCCGCGGGCGCCGAAGCCGTGAGCTCAACAACAACCCGAGCACCGGCATGGCGACCAGGTACAAGCCGATGACGGCCAGGTCTAGCCATCGCATGCTGCCTCCTACGCGGTGTCGCCGGGCTGCACGCGCAGCCGGCTCGGCTGGTGGACGGCCGGGGCAGGCAGCCGCAGCGGTCCAGCTCCTGGGGTGATGCTGCCCAGCAACCGGGGTCCGGCGGCACCTGTGGTGCCCGGCGTGTTGCCGTACGTGCCGTGCCAGGTGAGGAATCCGAGCAGCGCGGTCAGCAGTGCTTCCTTGCCGTCGGAGGGTAGCCCCAGCTCGTCGCTGACCAGCACCGGAGCGTCGAGCAGGCGGCGCAGGGCGGCGAGCAGGACCGGATTGTGCACGCCGCCGCCGGAGGCGACGACGCGGACTGCTCCTTCCGCGCGGCAGGCGTCGGCGACGGTGCGCGCGGTCAGTTCGGTGAGCGTGGCGAGCAGGTCGGCGCCGTCGACCTCGGTGCCGATCCGCGCCAGCGCCCGGTCGAGGTGCTCGGCGTTGAACCGCTCCTTGCCGGTCGACTTCGGCGGGGCCAGTCGGTAGTACTCGTCGGCGAGCAGGACGTCCAGCAGATCGGTTCGCACGGTGCCGCTCGCCGCGATCGCGCCATCGGTGTCCTGCGGTCTTCCGGTGATCCGGGCGGCGGCGAGGTCGATCAGCGCGTTGCCCGGACCGGTGTCGTAGGCCAGCGGGCGCTCGCCGCCGACGACGGTGATGTTGGCGATGCCGCCGATGTTCAGCGCCACGCCGGGACCCGGTTCGTCGGCCAGCCACAGCGCGTCCAGCACACCGGCCAGCGGTGCGCCGTGCCCGCCTGCGGCCACGTCGCGGGCGCGCAGGTCCGACACCACGGGCAGCCCGGTGGCCTCGGCGATCCACGCGGGCTGGCCGATCTGCAGCGTGCCGCGCGCTTTGCCGTCCTCGACCCAGTGGTAGAGCGTCTGGCCCAGCGAGGCGACGAGGTGCGCGCGGCCGTCCGCGAGCTCCAGCCCGGCCTTCGCCGCGGCGGCGAAGTGCTGCCCGACGAGGGTGTCCAGGCGGCACAGCTCGGCGGCGCTGCACTCCCCGGGCGGGAGCGCGGCCAGCAGGTCCCGGTGCAGGTCCGGGGGATAGGCGACGGTGGTGCTGCCGAGCGGCCTGAGGTCCAGGACGTCGCCGTCCAGGCGCAGCTCCGCCGCGGCCACGTCGACACCGTCCATCGACGTTCCGGAGATCAGCCCGAGCACTCGCCACCACTGCACATATGTGGTGTATTGCACAGCCGCCGGGAAATGCAAGCATCGGCGGCGCATTGTTGGTTATTTCCTCACCGCCGCGGGGAGCGGTTCGGGGCGCGTGCCAGCACCCGAATCAGCAGGTGGGAGGATGGGCGGGTGACCACCTCTACCGTGATTTTGATCATCGTCGCCGTGGTGCTGGTGCTGGCGATCGCCGTGATCGCCGGTGTGGTGCTGAACCGTCGGCGCCGGATCAGCCTGGGCGAACGGGAAGACAGCGCCGGGCCGACCGAGGCCGTCAAGGGCGGCGGCTACCGCGCGGACGGCGGCATCAGCCTGTCCAGCGGCGGCGCCACCACGGCTGCCCCGCCGGAGCACCCGGCGGGCGAGCGCACCGAGGTGGAGGGCCAGCCCGGAGTCGGCGACGACGCGGCGGTGCCGCGCGACACCGTCCGCCGCGACATCGTCGACGTCCAGCTCCCGGACGCGACCGACACTGCGGTGACCGACACGACGGTGACCGAGGAGCCGTCGGCCCCGGCGGAGCCCGAGACCCCGGCGCAGCCGGAAGCCCCGGCGGAGACCGCGCCGGCCGAACCCGAGGTGCCGGTCCAGGAGCGCGTCGAGCCGACGCCCGAGCCGACCCCGGCGGAGCCGGAAGCGGCCGAGGAGATCGAGGAGATCGAGCCGACGGCCGGTCGCCTGGAGAAGCTGCGCGGCCGCCTGTCCCGGTCCCGGTCGACCTTCGGCCAGGGCCTGCTGGGCCTGCTCGGCGCGGGTGACCTCGACGAGGACTCCTGGGAGGAGATCGAGGACACCCTGCTGATGGCCGATCTGGGTGCGGCCACCACCACCGAGATCACCGAGCGCCTCCGCACCGAGATCGCCTCGCGCGGCATCCGCACCCCCGACGACGCCCGCGCCCTGCTGCGCGAGGTCCTCGTCGACGCCCTCGGCCCGGACATGGAGCGCGCGGTCAAGGCGCTGCCGCACGGCGACCCGTCCGACGGCGGCAAGCCCGCCGTGGTGCTGGTGGTCGGCGTCAACGGCACCGGCAAGACCACGACGACCGGCAAGCTGGCCCGGGTCCTGGTCGCCGACGGCCGGACCGTCCTGCTCGGCGCGGCCGACACGTTCCGCGCCGCAGCGGTCGAGCAGCTGGCCACCTGGGGCCACCGGGTGGGCGCCGAGGTCGTGCGCGGCAAGGAAGGCGCGGACCCGGCGAGCGTGGCGTTCGAGGCGGTCAGCCGCGGTTCGGACACCGCGGTGGACGCGGTCCTCGTCGACACCGCCGGCCGCCTGCACACCAAGACCGGCCTGATGGACGAGCTCGGCAAGGTCAAGCGGGTCGTGGAGAAGAAGGCCCAGGTCGACGAGGTCCTGCTGGTCCTGGACGCCACGACCGGCCAGAACGGCCTGACCCAGGCCCGGGTGTTCTCCGAGGTCGTGGACGTGAGCGGCATCGTCCTGACCAAGCTCGACGGCACGGCCAAGGGCGGCATCGTCTTCCAGGTCCAGCGAGAGCTGGGAGTCCCGGTGAAGCTGGTCGGCCTCGGCGAAGGCCCGGACGACCTCGCCCCCTTCCAACCAGGCCCCTTCGTGGACGCCCTCCTCGACTGAGCCAACGCAGAACGACCCCCGCGCCGACCGGTGCGGGGGTCGTTGCTGTCCGGACAGGGGCTGCTCCGTGCAGCTAGGTGGCGCGCTGATTGCCGTCGACGGGGAGATGCCCGGTATTGCTGGCAGAGATCTTGCGCGGCTCATTGCCAGCAGGGCAGAGACATGAGCTTCGTGTCGGACAGGGGAGGCAGTCCGTCATCGAGGTTTCGGAGTCGCGAGTAGAGCGTTCGCATGGCGTCCCTGTCGGGCAGGTGCTCACCCCGGCTGCGCGTTCCAACACTGTGATGCTGCTGACCAGTCTGATGCTCCCGACGGAGTGACTTGCGTTGCGCAGGCGCTGGAGGCGTTGGGCTTCGAACGCGGCCGCACGGCAGCCGCCGCCGTCGTCGATGAGGACGATCGCGTGCTCTCCGGCTTCGGCCGCGACGACGGCATGGGCGATGACCATCGTCTCTCCAAGGTCTTTCGAGGTCCGGATGCGCTGATCGAAGGGGATGCCGCTGATGCGCTGGACCGCTGCGGCCAGTTCGTCGGTCACGTCGTCGGGGAGGACTTCCATGAGCCGGGGTGGAAGCCTTTTCCAGACGCGTTCAGCTGCGGCGAAGCGCTGATCCTGGCGAGCTTTGCGCAGGATCTCATCTCGCACGATCTCTGGGACGCTCAACGCCCCCAGGACGCTGAAGAGCAGGCGTTCTTTGTTGAGGGACAGGAAGTTGATGCCCGGTCCGGCATCCATGATGGGGCGATGGTTCATTCGGCGACGCCCTCGCCTGCTTGGTCGTCCAGGTCGCTCAAGTCCACTGATACGACCGGCAGGTCCTGGGCCGTCATCCACGGAACCGAGGGATCGCGCGGGGCGATTCCGGCGTCGGCGAGTTCTCTCCTGGCGGCATCGACGGTGATTCCTCGCAGGGTGGCTACCGACTGAGCCGTCACGACTCCTTCCCGGTATCCGGCGATGGTGCGGGCGAGGAGTCGCTGGGGCGAGCGGGTGCGATCGGAGTCGTTCTGGAGCGACTCGTACTGATCGGTCCACCCGAAGCGCGTTGCCAGCTGTGGAGTCGAAAGTCCCATCCACTCTTGCTTGGTGGATGCGTTGATGCATCCGCAGTCGTGGAGCGCGATGGCCGCGATGGCCGGTGAGACGAGGAACCCCTGCACGACGGCCGACAGGGCGGCCTCGGACGGGGCGGCATGGTCTCCTAGGAACGCCTTGAGACCGGCCGCCGGCACCAGCAGATTCCGGGCGAACGCATCAGCGCGTTGCTCCTGAGCAGTGCGGGCGCTGAGGTCTTGTCCTTGTGGTCCGTTCCAGTCGGCGAAGATCACATGGGCGAGCTCATGCGCCAGCGTGCTGCGCTGCCGCATGGGATTGCGTGTGCGGGCGACCCCGATGAAGGTGACGTCCCGCACGGGGTCGCGCATGGTCAGTCCGTGCTCGTCGGGACTCGCGTCCAGCACGGCGACATCATGTCCGGTTGTCCGCTCGATGAGCGCGACGAGATCACCTAGGGGCTGATCTCCCAGGTGGTGCTCGCGGCGGAAGGCGGCTGCCGCTTCCCTTCCCTGCTGCTCCGGCGTCATGATCTGCCTGTCCTTCACTGGGGCGCGGTGACTGCCTGCTCGTCCAGGTAGGCATCGAGTTCGATGAAATCCAGCAGCCGCTGCCGCATCTTCTCCATGCCCGAGCCGTTGCTCGCGCGAGCAGCGCACTGCACTCGTTCAGCAGCCGCTGTTCCGGTCAGCTGGGCGACGGTGTAGCCGGTGGCGTCGGCGATCCGGATGATCTCGGGCATCTTCGCGGCCCGCTCGCCGGAGATGATGCGGGAAAGGGTCGTCTGGGAAATGCCGGTGCGGTCGGCGAGGCCCCGCTGGGACAGCCCGGCCGCCTCGCGAGCGCGGTCAACCGCTGCCCCGACCTGTGTCGCAGTCACCTGAACCCCCCATCTGAATCATTTTTTCCGATCTGATTCATCATAGCCGATGGCGAAGGTTGTTGGTGCTTCTCGCCCGGTGGGAAATTTGTCTGACGACTGATGTATCGCTTACGGTCTGGCGGGAGGTAGTTCGGATGCGGGTTGTGGGGCGTCGGTCTTCGGTCGACGAGGTCATCGCTGCGCTCAACGAGCAGTTGTCCGGTGGGGCCTGGGCTCCTGGGGAGCGGATACCCACCGAGCAGGAGCTGGTCGCCGAGCTCGGCGTGAGCCGGGCCGTCGTCCGGGAGGCCGTTCGGGCGCTGGTGCAGCTGGGGTGCTTGGAGGCCCGGCAGGGCGCCGGGACGTTCGTGGTGTCGGCCGCCGATCCGACGCCGATGCTGCGGCAGCTGCGGTTGGCCGAGCTGCGGGACGTCTTCGAGGTCCAGCTCGCCCACGACGTGCAGGCCGCGCGGTTGGCCGCGGTGCGCCGCGAGGACGCCGACGTCGAGCGGCTGCGCGAGCTGCTGGAGCGGCGGGACCGCGCTGCTTCGCCAGAGGACTTCGGCGCCGCTGACGTCGAGTTCCACTGCGCCGTGGTCGAGGCGGCGCGCAACCCGCTGCTCACCGAGATGTACCGCTACCTGAGCGAACGCCTGCGGGAGAGCTTGGTGGAGCTGCGTGCGGACAGCGCGTTGTCCGAGGGCGGCCCGCAAGCCCACCGAGCGCTGTTCGACGCGATCGCCGACCGCGATCCCGAGTCCGCCGCCGCGGCCGCGCAGGCCGTGATCCAGCCGTGCCTGACGTCGCTGGGCAGCGTCGTCGCAGAGAGGGGAACCGAGCAGTGAGTACCGGAGTCCAGCAGGCGCCCGTGCGCCCGGCCGGCACCGCCGCGGTGGCCACCATGGTGCTGATCGTGCTGGTGGCGCTCGCGCTGCGGCCGCCGTTCACCGCGGTGGCTCCGCTGCTGGAGGCGATCCAGCGGGACCTGGGGGTGTCGAACACCTTCGCCGGCGTGCTGACCACCTTGCCGGTGGTGTGCCTCGGGGTGTTCGCGTTCGTCGCGCCGACGCTGCGGCAGCGGTTCGGCGACGAGAAGGTGGTCGTCGGCTGCCTGGTGGTGCTGCTGGTCGGGAACTCGCTGCGGGCCGCGGGTTCGACCTGGACGCTGCTGGCGGGCACGGTCGTCGTCGGCGCCGGGATCGCGGTGGCGAACGTGGCCCTGCCCGGGCTGATCAAGCGCGACTTCCCGCACAACATCCCGGTGATCACTGCGGTGTACACGGTCTGCTTGACGCTGGGCGGTGCGTTCGCGGCCAGCATCGTGGTGCCGGTCGGCACCGCGCTGGGCTCGGCCTGGCAGGCACCGCTCGGGGTGCTCGCCGTCCCGGTGCTGGTGGCCCTGGTGATCAGCGCCTTCGTGCTGCGCCGCGGTTCCGGCGCGCCGCCGCAGCCGTCGCGGCCCGGGCTGCTGTGGCGCACCCCGCTGGCCTGGCAGGTCACCGCGTTCATGGGGCTGCAGTCGGCGATGGCCTACGTGGTGTTCGGCTGGTTGCCGACCATGCTGCAGGGCCGGGGCATGAGCGCTGAGCTGTCCGGACTGGCGCTCGGCATCCAGGCGGCGGTGCAGTCCATCGGTTCGCTCGCGGTGCCGGTGCTGTGCCGCAGGTTCCGCGACCAGCGGCCGATCTCCACCGTGCTGGCCATCTGCATCGCGCTCGGGTTCGCCGGGATCCTGGTCGGCCCGGCATCCGGCGTGTGGCCCTCGGTGATCGTGCTCGGGGTCGCGCAGGGCGCGTCGTTCGGCTTGGCGCTGACGGTGATCGGGCTGCGCGCGCCGGACAGCGACACCGCCGCTGCGCTGTCCGGGATGGCGCAGGGCATCGGGTACCTCATCGCCGCGACCGGTCCGCTGCTGATCGGCCTCCTGCACGACCTGGCGGGCACCTGGACGGCCCCGCTGGCGCTGCTGATGGCCTGCTGCGCCGCCTGGTTGATCTCGGGGCTGCTCGCCTGCCGCCACCGCCAAGTGCCGTCCCGTGCAGCACGGCGGTCACGTCACAACACGCCCGTAACCCGATTTCACCGCGGCGAAACAGCAGGACGGGTCGGCTGAAACAGCGGCTTCCCATGATGCGGCGCAACTCGGTCCGCACGGGAGGCGATGTGAATTCAGGCGACACCGCGTGGGTGCTCGTGAGCGCGGCCTTGGTCCTGCTCATGACCCCCGGTCTGGCGTTCTTCTACGGTGGCATGGTGCGCTCCCGCGGCGTGCTCAACATGCTGATGATGAGCCTCGGCAGCATCGGCGTGGTGGGCGTGCTGTGGGTGCTCGTCGGCTACTCCACGGCGTTCGGGTCCGACGTGGGCGGCGTCGGCCTGCTCGGCGACCCCGCCGAGTTCTTCGGGCTCGGCTCGCTGCTCGGCGAGGACCAGCTCTCCGGCTCGATCCCGACCCTGGCCTTCGCCGGTTTCCAGGCGATGTTCGCGATCATCACGGTGGCGCTGATCTCCGGGGCGATCGCCGACCGCGCCCGCTTCGGCCCCTGGCTGCTGTTCGCCGCGCTGTGGGCGGTGGTGGTGTACTTCCCGGTCGCGCACTGGGTGTTCGCGTTCGACTCGACCGATGACGCGGGCAACGTGACCGCGGTCGGCGGCTGGATCGCCAACCGGATCGCCGCGATCGACTTCGCCGGCGGCACCGCGGTGCACATCAACGCCGGTGCCGCGGCGCTCGCGCTGGCGCTGGTGCTGGGCAAGCGCCGGGACTGGCCGAAGGACCCGGGCAAGCCGCACAACCTGCCGTTCGTGGTGCTCGGCGCGGCCCTGCTGTGGTTCGGCTGGTTCGGGTTCAACGCCGGTTCGGCGCTGGCCGCCAACACCACCGCCGCGGTCGTGCTGGTCAACACCCTGGTGTCCACCAGCGCCGCGATGCTCGGCTGGCTGCTGGTGGAGCGGATCCGCGACGGCCACGCCACCACGCTCGGCGCGGCCTCGGGCATCGTCGCCGGTCTGGTCGCGATCACCCCGGCCTGCTCGTCGGTGACCCCGCTGGGCGCGATCGCGGTCGGTGCGATCACCGGCGCGGTCTGCGCGCTGTCGGTCAGCCTCAAGTACCGCTTCGGCTACGACGACTCGCTGGACGTCGTGGGCGTGCACCTGGTCGGCGGCCTGCTGGGCACGCTGCTGATCGGCCTGTTCGCGTCCTCGGCCGCCCCGGCCGGGGTCGACGGCCTGTTCTACGGCGGCGGGCTGGACCAGCTGTGGCGGCAGGCCGTCGGCGCGGTCGCGGTGCTGGCCTACTCGTTCGTGCTCAGCCTGCTGCTGGCGCTGCTGGTCAAGGCGGTCGTGGGGTTCCGGGCCAGCGAGCAGGACGAGGCCGTGGGCATCGACGAGACCGAGCACGCCGAGGCCGCCTACCACTTCGGTGAGGGCCGCTCCGCGCGCCGCACCGCGGTCGAGTCGGAACGCAAGCTGGAGGGCAGCCGCGCATGAAGCTGGTGACCGCGATCGTGCAACCGTCCAAGTTGGACGATCTGAAGGAGGAGCTGGGCCGGCTCGGGGTGCTGGGCATGACCGTCAGCCAGGTGGAGGGCTACGGCAGGCAGAAGGGGCACACCGAGGTCTACCGGGGTGCTGAGTACTCGGTCGACTTCATCGAGAAGCTCCGCGTCGAAGTCCTGGTCGACGAACCGGATGCGGACAAGGTCGTGGACGGCATCGTGCGCGCCGCCCGCACCGGCCAGGTGGGGGACGGCAAGGTGTGGGTGACCGCCGTCGACACCGTCGTCCGGGTCCGCACCGGCGAGACCGGTCCCGAAGCGATCTAGTCCTCGTGACTTCTCGAAGGGCGCCTCCGAGTCGGGAGGCGCCCTTCGTCATGTCGTGAGTGGTTTTCCGACCGGGCCGGGTGGTGGGTGAGTAGCAATACGCAGTCGGACTCAGGGAGCTTCACGGTCTCGCCGGGGCCGGTGGCCCGGCACACTTCTAAGTGCGACGCGGTGATCAGGGGGAACCGGATGGGAACCCGCCCGTACTGGGGGTCGGGCGGGTGAAACCGGGCCTGGCGATCGCAAAGGGGGGAACCGCGCGGGTGGTAGGGGAAGGGCCGCCCGCGCGGACCGGGAAGTGCGCCAGGGGGTGGCGCTGGAGGCGGCTCGCAGGGGGAGGCGGGCCGCCTCCTCTCCTGTTCGCGGGAGATGTGCGAGCGGATCTGCCGCACAAGATCCAACAACGCGTAATCTGGTCCCGTCGTGGACATACCGGACTTCTCACCAGTGGTCACATATCCTCCGCCGGCCGTGCAGGTCGGCCGCCGATCCCTCGTCGTCCTGGCCGGCCTGCCCGGCGCCGGGAAGAGCACGGTGCTGGGCAAGCTCAGCTCGGACGCCGACATCTCGACGCTCGACTCCGAGCAGGTCCGCGCGCGCCTGCGCGAGGTCCTGCCGGGCTGGCTGCCCTACCGCTACTACCGCCCGGTCGTGCACCTGGCGCACCGGACCCGCATCGTCTGGTTCTGCCTGACCGCGCCCGGCCCGGTCGTCGCGCACGAACCCGCCACCCGTGCCACCACCCGAGCCCTGCTGCTCGCGTTCGGCTGGATGAGCGGCCGCCAGCGAGTGCTCGTGTGGCTGTACGCGGACCCGGACGACGCCCTGGCCGGTCAGCAGCAGCGCGGCCGCCTGATCCGCCGCACGTCGTTCGCCCGGCACGTGCAGCGCGCGGACCGCATGCACCGCAGGCTCCGCGACGGTGCGACGCCGCGCGGCTGGCGGCAAGCGCACCTCCTGACCCGCGAAGAGGTCAGCTCAGGCCTCAGGCTGGACGTCGAATCGTGACTTGCGTCCCGTTGTGGTGGGGCGGGGCAGCGGGCGCGGATCTCGATCGCTAGGCTGGATCGCTGGTGCTGCGGCTAGGACGCCGCCGCACCAGGCTGAGAATCATCGAGCTGCGGGTGACTGGCAACAGGGTGTGCGTCCAGCGGAACGCGCGGTTCGACAAGCGCAAGCGACTGTCCCGTGGTCGGCTGCACCACCGCGCCGACTCCCCTGGCCCACCCTCCTCGGCGGGCAGCACCGGGCCGTTTCCGCGATCCATCAGCCCCCTGTCGACCCCACTGAGGAGACCCGCGTTCAGCATGCAGACCTTTGACGAGCTCGACCTCGACCCGCGCGTCCGCCAGGCGCTGACCGAGATCGGCTACGAAACCCCGTCCCCGATCCAGGCGCAGACGATTCCGCTGCTCCTGGAGGGGCGCGACGTGCTGGGTCTGGCGCAGACCGGCACCGGCAAGACCGCGGCGTTCGCGCTGCCGATCCTCTCCCAGCTGGACCTCAAGGCCAAGGGGCCGCAGGCGATGGTGCTCGCGCCGACCCGCGAGCTGGCCATCCAGGTCTCCGAGGCCTTCCAGCGCTACGCCTCGCACCTGCCCGGCTTCCACGTCCTGCCGATCTACGGCGGCACCGGCTACGGCCCGCAGCTGGCCGGCCTGCGCCGCGGCGCGCACGTCGTGGTCGGCACCCCCGGCCGCTTGATCGACCACCTGGAGAAGGGTTCGCTCGACCTGAGCAACCTGAAGAACCTGGTGCTCGACGAGGCCGACGAGATGCTGCGGATGGGCTTCATCGAGGACGTCGAGCGGATCCTGCAGTCCGTGCCGTCGAGCCGCCAGGTGGCGCTGTTCTCCGCCACCATGCCCGGCGCGATCCGCAAGATCAGCCAGAACTACCTCAACGAGCCCGCTGAGATCTCGGTCAAGACCAAGACCAGCACGGCCACCAACATCACCCAGCGGTACGTGCCGGTGCGCGGCTCGAACAAGCTGGACGCGATGACCCGGATCCTCGAGGTCGAGGCCTTCGACGCGATGATCGTGTTCGTCCGCACCAAGCAGCTCACCGAGGAGCTGGCGGAGAAGCTGCAGGCCCGCGGCTTCAACGCGGCGGCGATCAACGGCGACATCGCGCAGGCGCAGCGCGAGCGCACCATCGGCCACCTGCGGGACGGCAAGATCGACATCCTGGTGGCCACCGACGTCGCCGCCCGCGGTCTGGACGTCGAGCGCATCTCGCACGTGCTCAACTACGACATCCCGCACGACACCGAGTCCTACGTGCACCGCGTCGGCCGCACCGGCCGGGCCGGGCGCAGCGGTGAGGCGATCCTGTTCGTCTCCCCGCGCGAGCGGCACCTACTGCGCGCCATCGAGCGGGCCACCCGCCAGCAGATCCAGCAGATGGACCTGCCGACGATCGACGCGGTCAACGACCGCCGCCTGGCCAAGTTCGCGCAGGCCATCACCGACACCCTGGCCAAGGGCGACCTGGAGGTGTTCCAGGAGCTGGTGCGCGAGTACGAGCAGACCCACGACGTGCCGGCGCTGGAGATCGCCGCCGCGCTGGCCAGCATGGCCCAGGGCGACCGGCCGCTGCTGCTGGAGCCCGAGCCGGAGCCGCAGCGCCGCGAAGGCCCGTCGTTCCACTCGAACAGCTCGGACACCGAGACCTACCGGGTCGAGGTCGGCCGCCGCAACCGGGTCACCCCGCGCGCGCTGGTCGGGGCGCTGGCCAACGAGGGCGGCGTGCCCAGCAAGTACATCGGGCACATCGACATCCGCAACGAGCACACCCTGATCGAGCTGCCCGCCGACCTGCCGGAAGAGCTGCTGACCAAGCTGCGCGACACCCAGGTGGCCGGGCGCGGTCTGCGCATCACCCGCGCCGAGGGCGAGTCGATCAACCGCCGTCCCCGCCGTCCGGCCCGGGACCGCGACCGCGATCGGGACCGCGACCGGCGCCCGCACCGCAAGGGGCAGCGCTCGCCGCAGTCGCGCGGTCGGCGCGATGACTACCAGCGCAGCTGAAGTGATGTCCGGTGAACCCCGGGTGGCCGTCCCGCCGCCCGGGGTTGCGCCATTTCCGCGATTGCGCTGCCCAGCCCGCACCGGACCCCGGGCGGGGGCAGTTACCCTCGCATAGGTAATCCATCGACTCTGGAGCCCGTGAACCCGTGTTCGACACTCTTTCCGACCGGCTCACCTCGGTCCTGACGAACCTGCGCGGCAAGGGGCGGCTGTCCGACGCGGACATCGACGCCACCGCGCGGGAGATCCGCATCGCCCTGCTCGAAGCAGACGTGGCGCTTCCCGTGGTGCGCAGCTTCATCAAGGGTGTCAAGGAGCGGGCCAAGGGCGCCGAGGTCTCCCAGGCCCTCAACCCGGCCCAGCAGGTCATCAAGATCGTCAACGAGGAACTGGTCACCGTCCTCGGCGGCGAGACCCGGCGGCTGGAGTTCGCCAAGACCCCGCCGACGGTGATCATGCTGGCGGGTCTGCAGGGTGCCGGTAAGACGACGCTGGCGGGCAAGCTCGCCAAGTGGTTGTCCGGGCAGGGCCACACGCCGATGCTGGTGGCCTGCGACCTGCAGCGCCCGAACGCGGTGAACCAGCTCCAGGTCGTCGGTGAGCGCGCCGGGGTGCCGGTGTTCGCGCCCGAGCCGGGCAACGGCGTCGGCGACCCGGTCGAGGTCTCCCGCCGCAGCATCGACGAGGCCCGCCGGGCCCAGCACGACGTCGTCATCGTCGACACCGCCGGCCGGCTGGGCGTCGACGAGGAGATGATGAAGCAGGCCGCCGACATCCGGGATGCGATCACCCCGGACGAGGTCCTGTTCGTCCTCGACGCGATGATCGGTCAGGACGCGGTCAACACCGCCGAGGCCTTCCGCGACGGCGTCGGCTTCTCCGGCGTGGTGCTGACCAAGCTCGACGGCGACGCCCGCGGTGGTGCCGCGCTGTCGGTCCGAGAGATCACCGGTCAGCCGATCATGTTCGCCTCCAGCGGTGAGAAGTTGGAGGACTTCGACCTCTTCCACCCGGACCGGATGGCCAACCGGATCCTGGGCATGGGCGACATGCTCACCCTGATCGAGCAGGCCGAGCAGGCCTTCGACCAGGAGCAGGCGGAGAAGGCCGCGGAGAAGCTGGGCACCGGCCAGCTGACCCTGGAGGACTTCCTCGAGCAGATGCAGGCGGTGCGCCGGATGGGCCCGCTGCAGAACCTGCTGGGCATGCTGCCGGGCGCCGGTCAGATGAAGGACCAGCTGGCCAACTTCGACGAGAAGCACCTGGACCGCATCCAGGCGATCATCCGCGGCATGACGCCCGCCGAGCGGGCCGACCCGAAGATCATCAACGCCTCCCGGCGCCAGCGCATCGCCCGCGGTTCCGGCGTGACGGTCAGCGACATCAACGACCTGGTCAGCCGCTTCTTCGAAGCCCGCAAGATGATGCAGCAGATGGCCGGCGGGTTCGGCTTCGGCGGTGGCGGGGGCAGCAAGAACCGCAAGGGCAAGAAGGGGAAGAAGGGCAAGAAGGGCAAGGGCCCGACGCAGCCGAAGGGCATGCGCGGCCTGCCCGGTGGCTTCCCGGCCATGCCGCCCGGCGGTATGCCCGGCATGCCCCCCGGCGGCCCGGACCTGTCCAAGCTGGAGGGCGGCATGAACGAGCTGCCCGCCGGCTTCGACCCGTCCAAGCTGAACTTCGGAAACGGCAAGAAGAAGTGACCGCGCTGCACCTGCGCGGAGTGGTCCTCCCCGACGGGGAGCACCGCGACCTCTGGGTTCGCGACGGGCGCGTCAGCCTCGACCCGGTGCCGGGCGCCGAAACCGTCTTCGACGGCGGTTTCGTGCTGCCCGGCCTGGTCGACGCGCACTGCCACATTGGCATCGGACCGGAAGGCCCGGTGGAGCTGGACGACGCGGTCGCCCAGGCCGAGCTCGACCGCGACGCGGGCACCCTGCTGGTCCGCGACTGCGGCTCGCCCATCGACACCCGGCCGCTGCAGGAGCGCGAGGACCTGCCGCGCATCATCCGCGCCGGCCGCCACCTGGCCCGCCCGAAGCGCTACATCCCGTACCTGGCCGACCAGCTCGACCACGAGGAGCAGCTGCCGGCCGCGGTCGCCGAGCAGGTGGCCTACGGCGACGGCTGGATCAAGCTGGTCGGGGACTGGATCGACCGCTCGGTGGGCGACCTGGCTCCGTTGTGGAGCGACGAGGTGCTGCGCGAGGCGATCGCGACCGCGCACCGGCTGGGCGCCCGCGTCACCGCGCACGTCTTCGGCGAGGACGCGCTGCCGGGGCTGATCGAGGCCGGGATCGACTGCATCGAGCACGGCACCGGTCTCACCGACGAGACGATCGAGCTGATGGCCCGGCGCGGCACCGCGCTGGTCCCCACGCTGATCAACATCGAGAACTTCCCGTCCTTCGCGGCGGCGGCCACCAAGTACCCGACCTACGCCTCGCACATGACCGAGCTGTACGAGCGGGCCGACCGGACGGTGGCCAAGGCGATCGAGGCGGGCATCCCGGTCTACGCGGGAACCGACGCGGGCGGCGGCATCGCGCACGGCGTGCTGGCCGAGGAGGTCATCGCGCTGAACCGGGTCGGCATGTCCACCGAGCAGGCCATCGGCGCGGCGTCGTGGGAGGCCCGCCAGTGGCTGGGCTGGTCCGGCCTGGAGCACGGCGCCCCGGCGGACCTGGTCTGCTACGCCGCCGACCCCCGCAAGGACCTCACCGAGCTCCGCAACCCCGTCCGCATCGTTCTCCGCGGCAACGTCGTCGGCGCCTGACGATCTTCGAACCACCAGGTCAGGGCCGGGTGGTTGATCGGCGTCGAACTCTTCGAGCGCTTAGGGTTGAGGCGTCGAGGGGAGCGCGCAGTGGGGGACCAGCCGGAACGGAAACCGCCGGAGAACGGGCACGACCCGCTCGCGCAACCGACGCCTCCGGCGGAGGACGGCGTCGACCAGGACCTGCACCCGACGTACTGGGAGGCCCAGCTGGAGGCCGCGCGCCGCGGCTCGCTGGCGTGGGGCCTGGCCGCGTTCTTCATCGGCTACGGCGGCTACTACCTGTGCGTGCTGGTCCTCACCGCGGTCCGGCCGGAGCGGCACGGCGGCTTCGACCCGACGACCCCGCCCAACACCGGTCCGCTGCTGCTGCTCGCCTTCGCCCCGAACGTCCTGCTCGGCCTGGTGCCCGCGGTGTTCTCCTGGTGGCGCGGCCGCGGCCTGCGCTCGGACTTCGGCATCGTGCCCAAGAAGCGAGACTTCAAGGTGGGCGTGGCCTGCGGGTTCGCCGCCCTGATCGGGTCCTGGCTGCTGACCTTGGTGATCATCGCCGTCTCCGGCCCGCCGCCGGAGACCGATCTCACCCGGCTGATGCAGGGGGAGCGCACGATCTGGCTCTTCCTGTTCGCGCTGTTCGCCTTCCTCGGCGCGCCGCTGACCGAGGAGCTGCTGATGCGCGGCGCGCTGTGGGGCGCGCTGGAGCACTACCGCCTGCCGCGCTACGCGATCCTGGTCCTGACCGCGCTGATCTTCGCGCTCATTCACCAGGAGGTGTGGCGCACGCCGGTGCTGTTCGTCGGCGGTCTCGCGATCGGCGCGGCGCGGATGATCACCGGTCGGGTGGCGACCAGCATGATCGCCCACGCCACGAACAATTTCCTGCCCGCACTCCTGCTGTTCGCCGTGGCCAGGTGAAATCGCTGCCGCGCAAGGCGCCGATAGCGGTAACCTGGCGGCTCGCCGGTGCCCGCGAGCGATCAGCCACGGGCTCGCCACGCCGCCGATCGGCACCACGGAGGCGCCCGTGAACGAAACGCAACAGCCAGAACCAGCCGAGGACGCACCGGAACGCGCACCCGCCCGCACCCACCGGTGGGGGTTCGGCGCGTTCGTCCTCACGCAGGTGGTCTTCGTGCTGGTGTCGGTGGTCCTGGCCGCCGCGCTCGGCAGCCCGGACGCCCTGACGCTGGTGATCATGCTGGTGCTGCCCACGGTGATCGCCGGGGCGCTGGCGGTCCTGATCACGGTGGTGCGCGGCAACGGCCCGCGGCTGGACTTCGGTCTGGAGTGGCGCTGGTCGGACGTCACCACGGGCCTGCTCATCGGCGGCATCGGCCTGGTCACCACGACCATCGCGACCATGCTGTGGGCGAAGTGGGTGGGGCAGGACAACGCCCACTCGACGGTGAGCAGCGTGCTCGACGGGGTGGAGCTGCCCCCGATCGCCGCGGTGGTGGTGTTCCTGCACATCTGGCTGATCGCGCCGCTGTGCGAGGAGCTGCTCTACCGCGGCCTGCTCTGGGGCGCCATGGAGAGGATGCGCTGGAGCCAGCTGAACGTGTTCCTGCTCAGCACCGCTGTCTTCGCGATCGGGCACCTGGAACCCCAGCGCACCGCGCTGCTGCTGGTGATCGCGATCCCGATCGGCGTGGCCCGCATGGTCACCGGCCGCCTGACCGCCAGCGTGGTCGCCCACCAGGTGAACAACTTCCTCCCGGCCCTCGGCCTGCTCCTCGTCTCCCTCGGGCTCCTCCCCGCCTGACCGGCCGGGCTCGGATCCAGCCGCGCAGGACGAGATCGTCTGCTCCCGGACCACCCCGGGACTGCTGGAGGCTGCGGATCTGGCAGAATGGTTAGCTGTTCGCCGCGAGGGGTCCCTCTCACCGCTTGTGGCCATTTGACCTACGAGCATTCCGAATCGCCACCCCACGTGGTTCGGCGTGCTCACCGGAGCACGAACGAGAGTCTGAGGAGCACCAGCACCCGTGGCTGTGAAGATCAAGCTTGCCCGGATCGGTAAGATCCGCGAGCCGCACTACCGCATCGTCGTCGCCGACGCCCGCACCCGCCGCAACGGCCGGGCCATCGAGACGATCGGCCAGTACCACCCGAAGGAGAACCCGAGCGGCATCGTCGTCGACTCGGAGCGGGTGCAGTACTGGCTGGGTGTCGGGGCGCAGCCGACCGAGCCGGTGCAGAACATCCTGGAGATCACCGGCGACTGGCAGAAGTTCAAGGGCCTGCCGGGTGCCGAGGGTCGGCTGAAGACCGCCGAGCCGAAGCCGAGCAAGCAGGAGCTGTTCGAGGCCGCGCTCGCCGCCGCCGGCGAGGAGCCCACCGTCGAGGCCACCACCCCGAAGAAGAAGGGTGGCAAGAAGGCCGAGGACAAGGCCGAGGAGAAGTCCGAGGAAGGTCAGGCGTGACGGTCCTCGCGGACGCGCTTGAACACCTGGTGCGCGGCATCGTCGACAACCCCGACGATGTCCGCGTTCAGCTGCTCACGACCCGGCGCGGTCGCACCCTCGAGGTGCACGTGAACCCCGACGACCTGGGCAAGGTCATCGGCCGCAGCGGTCGCACCGCGACCGCCCTGCGGACCGTGATGTCCGGCATCGGTGGTCGCGGCATCCGGGTCGACGTGGTCGACACCGACCGCTGAGCGCCATGGCTGATCCCGAGCAGGAGACCCTCGCCGTGGGGCGCATCGTCCGACCGCACGGTGTGCGGGGAGAGCTCGTCGTCGAGGTGCTCACCGACAGCCCTGAGCTGCGGTTCGCACCCGGTTCGGTGCTCGGGACCCAGCGCCGCGGCAAGGGCCGCGGGCAGAACCTCACCGTGGCAGCCACCCGGCCGCACGCCGGGCGGCTGCTGCTGCGCGCGGAGGGCGTCGACGGCCGCGAGGCCGCCGA